>JAHZLH010000033.1 GCA_022599915.1 Actinomycetes bacterium | reverse complement strand
TTGCCGCCGCAAGCCATCCCCTCCACCCTGGTGATCGACCGCGAAGGTCGCGTCGCCGGTCGGGCTCTGGGTGAAGTGAGCGCTCCCACCTTGCGGGCGATGATCGAACCACTGCTGGATGAGGGTGCGGCATGAGCATCGCGGAAACCGTCGCCGATGGATCGCTGCTGCTAGCGGTTCCTATCGCGATGGCTGCTGGGTTGGTGTCCTTCCTCAGCCCGTGCGTCTTGCCGCTCGCCCCCGGCTACCTGGCCTACGTTGCCGGTCTGACGGGTGCCGACGTGCGCGGCTCCCGGCAACCCAGCCCGCAGCCGGTGGCGGCCGGAAGTGGCCCGCCGGCTGACTCGACAACCGAGCCCGCCGACGGTGCTTTGCCGACCGATGCGACGGTGCTCGGCTCGCCGGAATCCTCGGGGACACCGGAAGCGGACAAGAACAGGCTGCTGCACAGTCGCGTGGTGCTCGGCTCGCTGCTGTTCGTCGCGGGCTTCACGGTGGTATTTGTCTCCTACGGCGTGTTGTTCGGCAGTCTGGGTTTCTGGCTGCTGGAGAATCAGCGCACCATCAGCATCGTGCTGGGCCTCGGCGTGATCCTGCTCGGCTTGGGTTATCTCGGCTTCCCGCTGCTGAGCAAGACAGCGATGTGGAACTCCGACCGGCGGCTGCGGTATCGACCGCCAACCGGGCTGTGGGGAGCGCCGTTGCTTGGCGTGGTCTTCGGTCTCGGCTGGACTCCCTGCATTGGTCCGACGTTGGCAGCGGTGCAGTCGCTGGCGTTCACCGAAGCGTCCGCTGCCCGCGGGGCGCTGCTCTCCGCCGCCTACTGCATCGGGTTAGGGGCACCGTTCGTGCTGCTGGCGTTGGGATTCCGCTGGTTTGCGGGTGCACTGGCCTGGACTCGTGACCACGCGGTCGCGATCCAGCGAGTGGGTGGCGTCATGCTGTGTGTAGTTGGCCTGTTGCTTGTGACCGGGCTGTGGAACGACCTAGTGATCCAGATGCAGTCTTGGATCGGTGGATTCACGACGGTGATCTGATATGGCAACCGAACCAGAGCTCGCATTCAGTACCCACGCCGACCCGATGGATCGGCAGGCACCGCCACCCGGCATCGGCGTGCGCAGTTGGTTGCGCTGGCTGTGGTCCCGGCTTACCTCGATGCGCACCGCGTTGATCCTGTTGCTGTTGCTGGGCATCGCTGCAATCCCTGGCTCACTGGTGCCACAGCGCACCTCCGACCCGCTCGCGGTCAACCAGTTCGTGGCGGACAACCCAGAGCTGTCGCAGTGGTACGAGCGGTTTGGCCTGTTCGACGTGTTCGGTTCGCCGTGGTTCTCGGCGATCTATCTGTTGCTGTTCCTGTCCTTGTTGGGGTGTCTGATCCCGCGGGCCCGGCAGCACTATCGGATGTGGCAGCGCAGCCCCGGACCTCCCCCCAGCAACTTGTCCCGGCTGCCAGACAGCCACCTGGTCGCAGCCAGCGATGTCGCCGCAACCCTCGACGAGGGCGAGCAAGTACTGCGCAAGCAACGATGGCGGGTCCGTCGGTCACCGGATTGGGTGGCCGGAGAAAAGGGGATCTGGCGGGAGAACGGCAACCAAATCTTCCACTTCTCACTACTCGGCGTGCTGGCCGCAGTCGGCCTCGGGGCACTAGGCGGCTGGCAGGGCAACGTGGTGCTCACCGAAGGTGGCGGCTTCTCCAACACCCTCACCCAGTACGACACCTTTACCGGTGGTCGGTTCGCCAATGTCGATGACCTGCCCCCGTTCAGCCTGCAACTGCAGGACTTCGCGGTGGACTTCGAGCGGGACGAAGCCCAGCGTGGCGAACCACGCGACTTCCGGGCGGAGGTCTTGATTAGCCCAGCCCCCGGGGAACCTGCACAACAACAAGTCTTCGGCGTCAACGATCCGATTGAGATTGACGGCGTGAAGATCTTCCTCATCGGTCACGGCTACGCGCCCAGCATTGTGGTGCGCGACGGCGATGGCGAAGTCGTGTTCGACGATTCGGTGGTCTTCATTCCGCAAGATGGCAACTTCACCTCCGCCGGAGTGATCAAGGTCCCCGACAGTGAGCCGCAACTGGGCTTCCGCGGGCTGTTCCTCCCCACTGCAGTCATCGATCAAGAGGCGGGGCCGATCTCGGTGTTCCCTGCGCCCGATTCCCCCGGGTTGTTCCTCTCCGCCTTCACCGGTGACCTCGGTTTGGACTCTGGCGAACCGCAAAACGTGTACGAACTAGACGACACTGATTTGGAGCAGATCGGGCTGCAAGGAATGCTGCCCGGCGAAACCTGGCAGCTACCGGATGGTGCCGGTTCGGTGGAGTTCGCGGGCTACGAACGTTGGATTTCGGTGAAGGTAGCGCGAGACCCCGGCGGAGTGTGGGCGCTGCTGTTCGTCGTGACGGCGATCGTGGGGATGTCGTTGTCGCTGTTCGTCCGCCGACGTCGGGTCTGGCTGGTGCGCAGCGAGGATGCCGTTACCGTTGGAGGTGTAGCCCGCGGAGAGGGTTCAGAGGTTGCAGGCGATCTCGCGGCCATTGCTGCCGAGATAGGCACAGACACCCCGGCTGATGATCCGGCCGGACAGGAAGGGGTGAACCGGTAGTGGAATCGGAGAGCTTAGCTGAGTTGTCCAATGCACTGGTCTACTCGTCGATGTTCGTCATGGTGCTGGCAATGTTCGCTTTCGCGGCATCATTTGCCGCTCGTCGTTCCCCTGCCACCGCCGTAACCCAAGAGGTTGCCGAGCAAGTGCCGCAGCAGGTACCTGCTGCTGTCGGTGGCAGCGCGGACGTGACGCAGCCGGAGGCAGCGCCCCCGCCCGAACCGGTAGAAGAGCCAGGCCGCAAGAGCGGCAACATCGGCATGGCGCTTTCTTGGCTTTCTTTCGTGCTCTTGTTCGGTGGCGTACTGGTTCGTGGCTTGTGGGCAGAACGGGTGCCCTGGGGCAACATGTACGAGTTCTCGATCACCTCTGCACTGGCGGTACTCGGAGTGTTCCTGCTGGTTTCGCTGAAGCGGGATGTGCGATGGCTGGGCGTATTCCTGATTCCATTGGTGCTGCTCACTTTGGGTCTAGCGGTCACGGTGCTTTACACCGAGGCAGCGCAACTCGTCCCGGCGCTGCAGTCCACCTGGCTCATCATTCATGTCTCCACCGCCATCGTGTGTGGTGGTGCCTTCACGTATGCCGGAGTCGTCGCGGGGTTGTACCTCGTGGTGAACGGAGCAGGGGAGTCTGGTTGGCGGGCAAGCTGGGCCGCCCGGTTGCCGGACGCGCAGCGACTTGACCGGATGGTCTACCGGACGCTGGCCTTCACCTTCCCGCTGTGGACTTTCGCGGTCGTGGCGGGTGCCATTTGGGCGGAAAGCGCCTGGGGTCGGTACTGGGGTTGGGATCCCAAGGAAACCTGGGCGTTCATTACCTGGGTGGTGTACGCCGCCTATCTACACGCTCGATCCACCGCTGGTTGGAAGGGTAGTCGTGCCGCCTGGTTGGCCATCATCGGCATGGCGGTGTTTTGGTTCAACTACTTCGGTGTCAACCTGCTGTTTTCCGGTCTACATTCCTACGCGGGCGTGTAAGCCCAAGCTGAGCACAAAGCGCGCGATAGCGGCTGGTGCACTATTTACTGCTTGGGTCCCGGTTGGCAGCAGGTGTGTCGTCCGGGGGGTCAGCCGTGGGAGCGGTTGAGTCTGCAGGTGGCGCCGACGCCGTTGGTGTGGCGGCATCCTCGTCGTCGTCCTCGGCCCGGGTCGCGGTGTCGATGCGGTCGTTAATCCGATGGAAGAAGCCACCCAACTGTCGGCCAGCGTTGTTCCGGATTCGATCCAACACGAAGTAACTAATGATGCCGCTGCCTAAGAAGGCAACGATCAGCAGCAGGATTCCGCGCATACCGAGGGCGTAAGCTAACCCACCAACACTGACCAACATCAGAATCCGCAACAGGGTGTAAAACAACAGCGACACACTTTCACCATACGACTTGTCCCTTATGAGCGAAATCGGGGCTGCTCTGGGCTGCGGTTCGGGTTACGCTGACAGAGTTAGTTCAGCGGCGTGCAAACTTAAGTGGCATGCTGGCAGGGCTGGCAACTAGTCGGTGCAAGAGCAGGAGTCGAGATGCCCAGGGCCATTCCTATCCTGGTGATCGTCGGTTTGGCGGTCTACTCGTTCTTTGATGTGCTGCAAACCAAGCCGCAGGACTTTCGGCGGTTCTCTCGCACGACCTGGCTGATGTTGGTGCTGATCCCAATCCTCGGGGCAGCGATGTGGTTCATCAGTGGTCGACCGCGGCGCAGCCGCAATGGCTACGGTCCCCCGCGGATCGTCAACATCAAGGGAAAACAGCGACCGGTCTCTCCTGACGACGACCCGGCGTTCCTGCGGAAATTGGACGAGGAAGCCTGGCGTCGCAAGCGCGAGGAGGTCCGCAAGGCTGAAGAAGCGGAGTCATCGCCGTCAGCGGAACAGACTGAGGCTACTGACCAGGCGGTAGAACGAACCGAGGAACCACGCGCTGAAGGTGAGCAAAAGAAGCCGCCGCGCGAAGGCCCCGCGCCAGGCGATCCTGGGGTTTCTCCGGCCTAGCCGCAACCCTCCCTACCCGGGGACCAAGGTCTCGACCGCTAAGGCGCCAGCAGACGCTGTGGGCGAGGGCAGCTCACCACGGTGATGCGAGCCCCACCGCGAGCAACAACCCGCCAACGAGCAAGATCATGCTGGTCGCGCCCAGGACACCGACAAGTTCCGGGCCGACTGCGCCAGCGTGCACCGCACGAATCGGTGGGATGGCAAGTGGGAGCGCCAATAGCGCCAACGCCGCCCACGGCGTGAACATCATCATCAGCCCAGCAATAGCGAATCCGCCCAACAGCATGACGCTGTACAGCAGGCGGGCTCGACGATCTCCCAGCCGCACCGCCAACGTTCGCTTGCCAGATGCAGTATCGCCGGGGATATCCCGAATGTTGTTGGCCAACAGAATGGCGCTAGACCACAATCCGGGTGGAATCCCGGCGATGATCGCTGCCCAGGTCAGTTCGCCGATTTGAGCCCAGGCGGTACCAGTGGTGGCCACCATCCCAAAGAACACAAAGACCGAGACCTCTCCCAAACCTCGATAACCGTAGGGGCTGCTACCACCGGTGTAGAACCAGGCGGCAGCGACGCTGGCGAGCCCGATCGGCAGCAGCCACCACACTTGCGACCACACCACCAAAGCCAGTCCAGCGACTCCGGCAACAGCGAAAGCCAACAAGGCGGCCCGTTTAACTGCAGCTGGCTCCGCCAGGCCACCTCCTACTAACCGCTGCGGTCCTACCCGATCATCATCGGTGCCGCGGATACCGTCGCTGTAGTCGTTGGCGTAGTTCACCGCGACTTGCAGCGCCAATGCCACCAGTAGGGCAAGCAATGCCAGGCCGACGTGGAATGCCCCCTCGTAGGCAGCCGCACCGCAACCGATCGCAACCGGCGCGATCGCCGCAGACAGGGTCCGCGGCCGAGCGCCAGCGACCCACTGCGCAGTCGAAGCCATCAATCCTGCCAATCCCGGAGCACAGCGGCCCGATCCACTTTTCCACCAGCCAACAATGGTGGATCCGTCATTACCGTGACGCGTCGGTGCGCAGTCGGCAATCTGAACTGGCTCGCCAACAACTCGGTCAGCTCTGCTGCCAACTGATCATCCGACAAGTCACCACCCGGTACGGGAACTGCGATCACCACCGGCAGGGTGCCCCACTCCGGATCCTCGCGGGGGAGCGCAATGACCTCGAGTACCTGCGGATGCTCACCTAACTCGGCAGAAATTTGCAGTAACGAAAGTTTGCGGCCACCAGTTTTGATGATGTCGTCGCTGCGTCCGGACAAGTGCAGTCGGCCATCCTGCCAATACCCCAGATCATCGGTCAGGTACTTACCGTCGTGAAAGGAAGCGGCGGTAGCGCTGGGATTTCCTCGGTAGCCACTGGCCAGCGTGGGCCCACTAATCCTGACCCGGCCAGTTGCAACTGACGGCTGCCCATCGGCGGGGTGGCCACCGTCGACGTTGTGCAGTTCGGTGACGATGTCCACCGTGACGCCAGGAATGGGTAGACCGTCGTACACCACACCGGCGCCCGTCTCGGTACAGCCGTAGGTGTTAACCACGCGAACCTGAGCAGCCAACAGTTGCTCCCGCAGACCTGTTGCCAACACCGCCCCACCAACGAGCACGGTGTCGAAGGTCGCCAGCAGGTCCGCTGCTCCCGCCTGCACCAGTCGCATCACCTGGGTTGGCACCAGTGAGGTGTAGCACGGCAGACCCAGTTGATCGGCGCGGTGGCGAGCAGCATGTACTGCGGTTCGGAATGAGTCATCCGGAAATCGCCGCGCGCCAGCGATGCCGGGCCAAATCTCCGGGTCGGTACCGGCCAGGTGAGAGCGCAGCGCCGTCACAGCCCCGGCAATGCTGGTGACTGGAACGGCAGTCAACCACAGTCCCGGTCCCATCAGCGCGGCCTGACTTGCCTCGGCCGCGGCAGTGAGTGCTTGGCGGGATAGTTCCACCTGGCGCGGGGTGCCTGTCGATCCGGAAGTGGCGATCACCAGCGCGGTATCGGGTGAGTCGGTGACCGTCGATTCTGTGGGTTTCGGCTCATGTGTTGCAGCGGCAGCGTTGCGCTCGTCGAGCAGCAGTACAGCGGAATCGCCGCTCATGGCGGCAGCTAACCGCGCGATCGCGTCACGCGCCGCTGCCGCACCGGGCGGGACAACGAGGCGGGTGAGTTGCTGAGATTCCATCGCGGTCTAGCCTAGAGGGACCGGGTCTCCCGCCCGCCGTCGCCGTTGGAGGACACTGTGGACTCTCGTACTAGGTACCCGCTGACCGAGGTGGTCGCGCCGGATAGTCCTGCCATGAAGGATCCGGGCTTTTCGAGCATCACGCCCGGTGCTGACTGGAAGAAGGTCGGCGACTACAGCGATATCCGCTACGAACTCAGTGACGGCATCGCCAAGATCACCATTAATCGCCCGCACAAGCGCAATGCCTTTCGGCCGCAGACGCTGTTCGAGCTCGAAGATGCCTTCCGTTGTGCGCGCGATGACGACTCCGTCGGCGTCATCATCTTGACCGGACAAGGGGATTGGGCATTCTGCTCCGGTGGTGACCAGCAGATTCGCGGCGACGACGGCTATATCGGCAACGACGAAGTGGCCCGTAAGGGTATCGGCCGGTTGAACGTCCTTGATTTGCAGATTCAGATTCGGCGCACACCCAAGCCGGTCGTGGCGATGGTGGCTGGCTACGCCATCGGTGGCGGCCACGTTCTTCACATTGTCTGCGATCTGACTATCGCTGCCGACAACGCCCGGTTCGGTCAGACCGGTCCCAAGGTGGGCTCCTTCGACGGCGGCTACGGCTCCGGGCTGTTGGCGCGACAGATCGGCCAAAAGCGGGCTCGCGAAGTGTGGTTCCGCTGCCAGCAGTACAGCGCCGAGCAAGCCTACGACTGGGGATTGGTCAACGCGGTGGTACCGCTGGCTGACCTAGAAGAGGAAACCGTCACCTGGTGCCGGGAAATGCTGGAGCACTCACCACTGGCGTTGCGCATGCTGAAGGCATCTCACAACGCTGCCGACGATGGTTTGGCCGGCATACAGCAGTTGGCGGGCGACTCAACGCTGCTGTTCTACATGACCGAGGAAGCCCAAGAAGGCCGCAACGCCTACCAGGAACGTCGTCACCCCGACTTCAGCCAGTTCCCTAAGCGTCCGTAGCGAAATCCCCGACTGATGACGCGGTTCCCGGCGGCGGAGGCACTCCGCTATCGGATTCCCTTCACCGTGTCGTTCCGCGGCACCACAGTGCGAGAGGGGCTGCTGTTGCGTGGCCCGGCGGGTTGGGGTGAGTTTGCGCCGTTCCCCGACTATGGGCGAGAACCTGCTGCACGCTGGCTGGCGGCAGCAGTGGAAATGATGGCTGGTGCGGTGCCGCAGCCCGATTCCCCCGACCTGCTAGTCCCGGTGTCGCAGATCGTCCCAGATCTACCGGAAGCCCAAGCCGTGGCGTGGATAAGGCGCCAACTCCCAGCGACGGGATGTCACACCGTGAAGGTGAAGGTAGGAGAGTTACCCGTCGATCAGGAAGTGGCCCGGGTGGCTGCCATTCGCACCGCGCTCGATGAAATCCTGCCGGACGGTTCGGCGCGTATTCGGCTGGACGTTAATGGTGGCTGGAGCCCGGCTCGGGCGGCCGCGGTGTTGTCGCAGGTGCGGGACTTCGGCATCGAGTATGTGGAGCAGCCCTGCGATACCGCTGCGGAACTGGCGATTTTGCGTAACCACGACGTTGGCGTTCCGATCGCTGTCGATGAACTGCTGCGGCGTGATCGAGATTTCCAGGCAGCTCAGCAGTTGGCCGATGTCGCCATCCTGAAGGTGGCGCCGTTGGGCGGCGGGGCCGAAGTGCTGCGATTGGTGGAGCAGTTGCAGTTGCCAGTAGTGATCTCGTCGGCGGCGGAATCGTCGCTAGCGCTGGCCCGGGACGCCTGCGTGGCAGCTGCCTTGCCGTCACCGGTATTGCCCGCCGGGCTGGCCACCGGAACACTACATGAAGCCGACGTGACGAACCCCAGCGTCGTTCCTGTCGATGGGTTGATCCCGGCGCAACTACGGCAGCCGGATGGCGACGCGCTGGCGCGCGTAACCGATTCCCCGCCGCAAGAGTGGCTGGATCGGCTGGATGCTGCCTGGTCTATGACGCAAGAACTGCAATTGATCCCCGCTGACCAGTTGGATGCGCTAGAGGTAGCCACATGAGCGAGCAATCGGCGCCAGCGGTCGGCGAAGAGATCATCAGTGCGCTAGTAGCTGCCGGCATCGCCGGATTAGTTCTGTCGCCTGGATTTCGGTCGGCCCCGTTGTCAGTGAGCGCCGCGCGACATGCGGCTGCGGGCGACCTAGAGCTGCTGGTGCGGGTGGATGAGCGCAGTGCCGCCTTTACCGCCCTCGGATGGGCCAAAGCGACCGGTCTTCCGACTGCGGTGATGTGTACTTCGGGAACGGCGACCGCGAACTTCTTGCCCGCTATCGTCGAGGCTCGCTACTCCGGCGCGCCGCTGGTGGTGGTCACTGCCGACCGGCCACCCCAGGTCCGGGGCAGTGGGGCTAGCCAAACCATCGACCAGGTGGGAATGTTCGACCAGTTCGTCCTCGGCTCAACAGATCTAGTCGCCACCTCACCTGCAGGAGCGGCGGCTGCGGCAGTTCATGCGAGTGTGGCGTTGGCTGATCGTGCCCGTGGGCCGGTGCATCTGAATGTGCCGTTCACGCCACCGTTGGTGACTGACGCACCGGTTGCAGCACCGGCGCCGGAGTTGGTTGCGGCGCCCGACCCGACACCGGCTATCGAGGCTGCGGTGGCGGATCTGGGCGAACTACCCGCACGCGGGGTGATGGTCGTTGGCGACCTTGATCTGCCCGACTCCCAGACCCGGGAACGCATTGCGGCGACTGCGGCTGAGTGGGGTTGGCCGATCCTGGCGGAACCGACTGCGGGTTTGACGGATGCCAGCACCGCGATCCCCGGTACTGCTGACTTCTTGACTGATCCGGCGGTGCGTGCCGAACTGCGCGCGGACCTGGTCGTCACCGTGGGTCCATTCGGGTTGAGTCGGGCGGTGCTGGAACTCGTGCGGGAGGCCGACCGGCATGTAGCGGTACGACTGCGTCCCCGCACCGATCCACCGGACCCATTGCGCACCGCCGATCAGGTACTCGCGAAGCTGCCCACCGGAACCGGGTCGCCGGACCGCTCCTGGCTAGCGCAGTGGCGAACGGCTGCCCAGCAGCGCCGGCAGCGGGGCGAGCCATTGGCGAACATGATGGCGGTAGCCGAGGAAATCTGGGCGGTTCTGTTGCCAGCGGATCTGCTGGTCGTGGCCCCATCACTGCCGATCCGCGCACTCGACCAATGCAGCGGTCCGGGACCGGCAGTGATGTCGAACCGGGGTGCTAACGGGATTGATGGGGTAGTGAGTACTGCCTGGGGCGCCGCGCACGCCTGGCAGTCCGGCCGCACCGTGGCGCTGCTCGGTGATCTCGCCCTGCTGCACGACCAGAACGGGTTGTTGGTGCCGGGCACTGAGCCGGAACCGAACCTGACGCTAGTTGTGGCAGACAACAACGGTGGTGGCATTTTTAGTCAGGTCGAGGCAAATTCGCCGGCCAATCAGGACGTCTTCGAACGGGTCTTCGGAACTCCACACGACCGCGACCTAGTCGATGTCCTGGCTGCTGCTGGTGTGTCAACTCAGCGGGTGGGCGCTCCCACAGATCTCGGTGCAGCCCTCAGCGCCAGCCAGCGGGACATTGGAATCCGAGCCTTCGTAGTCTCAGTCGATCGCTGACGAATCGGCCGAGCCGGGAACCTTACGACATCTTCTCCAGATGCGGACCCAAGCTATACCGGCCATCATGTTACTCCGGCGCTTTTTTGGGAAAGCAGAGATTATGAACGTATTCGATTTCACCGTAACCGCAGCCGATGGCAGTGCCGTTGACTTGGCGCAGTACCGCGGCAAAGCTCTCCTGATTGTCAACACTGCAAGTAAATGCGGCTTCACCCCACAGTTCGCCGGACTGGAAGAACTCTGGCAGCGTTTTGGTAAGGACGGCCTGGTCGTGCTCGGGTTCCCTTGCAACCAGTTCGCCGCGCAAGATCCGGGGAACAACACCGAGATCGTCGAGTTTTGCCAACTCAACTACGGGGTCTCCTTCCCCATGATGGCCAAGACCGACGTCAACGGTGCCCACGCTGACCCGCTATTCACGTGGCTGGCGGAACAACAGCCAGGATTCCTGGGTTCGAAGCGGATTAAATGGAACTTCACGAAATTCTTGGTGAACCGGGACGGCCGAGTCACAGGTCGTTACGGCCCTAAGGATGAGCCAGCCGCGCTGGCTGGTGACATTCAAGCCGCGCTAGCCCAGCCAATCCCGGTCTAGGGATCCAGGACGCGTCGCATCGCGTCGAGTTTGATTTCTGATTCGGCGTATTCAGCGTTGGCATCAGAATCGGCAACCAAGCCACAGCCCGCCAGTAACCGCGCCTCAGTCCCGCTGTCGCTGATCTGCGCGCAGCGCAATGCGATAGCGAACTCGCCGTCACCGTTGGTGTCGAACCAGCCGACCGGGCCGCTGTAGCGGCCTCGATCAGTTTGTTCCATCTCTTCAATCACACCGCGAGCGCGCTCGGTGGGGGTGCCGCACACCGCGGCAGTGGGGTGCAGGCTCGCTGCCAGCGCCAGGGCACTCGCACCGTCGGCCAAGTATCCGCGGATATCGGTGGCAAGGTGTTGCACGTTGGGAAGCTGCAGCACCCGCGGTGAAGCGGGCACGTGCATGTCGGTGCAGTGAATGGCGAGCGCATGCGCGACGGACCGAACGGCGTAGGTGTGTTCGGCCAAGTCTTTAGCGCTCGCCAGCAAATCATTGGCAGCCTGATCGTTGTCGGTCCGGTTGGCATTTGCCGCAGCGCTACCGGCAAGCACGCGAGAGGCCACGCGATCCCGGCAGCGCTGCACCAGGAGTTCGGGAGTGGCACCGATCAAGCCATCAATGTGAAAGGTCCAACATTCGGGAAACTGTTCGGATAGCCGGGCCAGGACCGGCACCAGCGGCAGCTCAGTGTCAAAAGACACCTCAACATGTCGAGCCAGGACAACTTTGTCGAGCTCGCCAGCGGTGATGCGCTTGACGCTTTCGAAGACTGCGGAGCGCCACTGAGCAGCATCCGCCTCTTGATCGTGCCAACGCGCCACGGGCATCTCGGGAACAGACTCAGTGAGCAGATCCTCATATCCGCTCTCGCCCCCATGCCACTCGTCCTCCTGGTCCCCCGGCAAGATCAGATCAGTACGCCAGGACATGCCGTTGCGCAGACCCAGAACCGTGCGGGGAATGACGACGACCGATCCTTCGGAGTCGTCGTCAAAGGTGAAGGAGGCAAACGCCATCGGTGCGGTGCGGTGCGGGCCCATGCTGTCGTGAATGCGAGCGTCGCCGAGTTGCTCTTGCGCCCAGCGTTGGGCGCGGCTGAACCGCTCTTCGCCGCTGAAGTGCTCCCGAGCCGCGATTCCCCAACCGAGGAATCCTTCACCGCCGCGCAACCACGCGACGGAAGGATTGTTCCGCCAGGAGTGCTCAAGGGTGTGCAGGGCGGGAAGAGCGCGAGTCCGCAGCACAGGATTAACGACAGCCACATCTCAAGGGTAAGGCCGAGTTCGACAGTCGGCATCGTCGATGATTGGATCAGGCTGTGAGCCGAGCCAGTTTGAACAAGGATCCCCGCGAAGTAGCGGCAATGTTTGACGGGGTAGCCCGCCGCTATGACGTAACTAACGATGTTTTATCGCTGGGACAAACGTGGGCGTGGCGACGAGCGGTGGCAGCCGCGATAGCTCCGGAACCCGGCGAGCGAATACTCGACTTGGCGGCGGGAACCGGAACAAGCAGTTCGCCACTAGCCGCTGCTGGTGCTGACGTTATTTGCTGTGACTTCTCCGTCGGCATGTTGCGCGAAGGCCAGCGACGGCAACCTAATCGCGCCTTCGTCGCCGGCGACGCACTTGAGTTGCCCTTCGCCAGCAACACCTTTGATGCCGCCACTATCTCGTTCGGGCTGCGCAACATCGTGGACTCAGCGGCTGGGTTGCGGGAACTCGCCCGGGTAACGCGACCCGGTGGCCGATTGGTGGTGTGCGAGTTTTCTGCCCCCACGGATCCGCGGTTTCGGCGGGTGTACTTGGAGTATCTGATGGCAGCACTGCCGCAGATCGCTCGACAGGTGGCTTCCAATCCGGAGGCGTATGTCTATCTCGCGGAAAGCATCCAGGCATGGCCAGACCAAGCAGCCCTAGCGGAGTTGATCGCGAGCAACGGTTGGCGCGACGTCCAGTTCCGCAATCTCACAGGTGGCATCGTGGCGCTACATCGTGCCTGGCAACCGGGGAACTAGCGAAAACGGCTACCGCAGCTGCCGAAATCACCGCGTAGTGGCCATACCGCAAGCTATTCCGCAGGCAGTTTGCGGGTCGTCGCCCGAAGCCACGCTGCCACTACTAGACTCGGGCCTCGTGAATCGATTCACAAGGGTAGGTGTGCCAAAGACGGCGGCCCAGCGTGCGCTAACACGCCAACCGAGACATGATCGCTCTAGGATGAGCGCGATCGTCCGGAAGAGGAGTTGCGCCGCATGAACGTCTGGATTCCGGTTCTGACGCTCGCAGCGCTCGGACTGCTGTTCGCACTGTTCTCAGTGACAGTGACCTCCTTCACCGGGCCGAAGCGCTACAACCGGGCAAAAGTTGACGCCTATGAGTGCGGCATCGAGCCGACACCACAGCCCATGGGCGGCGGCAAGTTCCCGGTGAAGTACTACCTGACGGCCATGATGTTCATCATCTTCGACTTGGAGATCGTGTTCCTCTACCCGTGGGCGGTCGCTTCGGACCAACTCGGAATGTTCGGGTTGGCGGCGATCCTGCTCTTCCTGTTCAACCTGACGATCCCGTACGTCTACGAATGGCGACGGGGCGGACTAGATTGGGATTGATATGGGACTAGAAGAGAAACTCCCCTCCGGATTCCTGCTCAGCACCGTTGAAGGTGTTGCGGGATACGCCCGCAAGAACTCGATGTGGACGGTCACCTTCGGGTTGGCCTGCTGCGCGATCGAGATGATGGCAACTGGCGCTGGTCGCTACGACTTGGCTCGGTTCGGCATGGAAGTGTTCCGGCCCTCGCCGCGCCAGGCGGACCTGATGATCGTTGCCGGGCGCGTAAGTCAAAAAATGGCGCCGGTAGTGCGACAGGTATACGACCAAATGCCCAACCCCAAGTGGGTTATCTCAATGGGCGCCTGCTCGTCGAGCGGTGGCATGTTCAACAACTACGCCATCGTGCAGGGCGTTGATCACGTGATTCCGGTGGATATCTACTTGCCGGGCTGCCCGCCGCGCCCCGAACAGCTGCTCGACGCCATCTTGAAACTGCACGCTGAGGTGCAGGCCAGCAAACTCGGCACCGATCGAACTCAGGAAGTTCGGGAACTCGAGAAGGAAGCGTTGGTAGCGGTGCCCACCATCGATCAGAAGGGTCTGCTGCGATGAGCGCAGACGACACCCCGACACCCGACGCAACGGAATCCCCGGCCGGCCAGCAGGTCACCGGGTCGCAGCAGGGCGCCCCAGAGGTCGTGGAAGTCCGCCACGGCTCCTTCGGCGTCGCTGGCACGGGTGACACATCTGGTTTCGGCGGTCTGGTGGAAGTTCTCGAGACTGCGCCCGCAGCAACACGTCCGTTTGGCGGCTGGTTCGATGAGGTCACCGACGAACTGGAACTCGCGCTGACAGACGCTGGCGTGCCCGCCACTGAGGCGATTGAACGGATAGTGATCGAACACGGTGAGATCACTTATCACGTGCGTCGCGAACATCTGCTGGCTGTGGCCGCATCGCTACGCAACGAGCCGGCACTGCGCTTTGAGTGGTGTTCGGGGGTCTCCGGAGTGAACTACCCGGACTTCACCGGCAAGGAGCTACACGCCGTCTATCACTTGACCTCGATCACTCACAATCGCTCGCTGCGAGTGGAGGTGTCGTGCCCAGACGATGATCCGCACATCCCGTCGATCGTTCCGCTCTACCCCACGAATGACTGGCATGAGCGAGAAACTTTCGACATGTTCGGCATCATTTTCGACGGCCATCCAGCGCTGACCCGAATCTTGATGCCTGATGATTGGGCGGGTCACCCGCAACGCAAGGATTATCCGCTGAACGGAGTCGGGGTGGAGTACAAAGGAGCCACCGTGCCTCCCCCAGACGAAAGAAGGGGGTACAACTGATGTCCGACAGCACCTTGAACTTCGACGATCCAGTCGATGCTGCCTACACCGTCACCGGCAATGATTGGCAGACGGTATTGCCTGCACCCGAGGGTGAGAAGCAGCGAATCGTGGTCAATATGGGTCCGCAGCATCCCTCCACCCACGGGGTGTTGCGGCTCATTCTGGAGATCGAAGGGGAATCGGTTATCGAGGCCCGTGCAGGTATCGGCTACTTGCATACCGGGATCGAAAAAAACTTGGAGTACCGCAGCTGGGTGCAGGGCTGTACCTTCGTGACGCGAATGGACTACTTGAGTCCCTTCTTCAACGAAACTGCCTACTGCCTCGGCGTGGAGAAGTTACTGGGAATCACCGACGAAATCCCGGAACGAGCCACGGTGCTTCGGGTAATGATGATGGAGTTGAACCGGGTGTCGTCGCACTTGGTTGCGCTGGGCACTGGTGGGCTGGAACTAGGTGCACTCACCGCCATGATCTTCGGCTTCCGTGAGCGCGAAATTGTGTTGGACCTCTTTGAAATCATCACCGGTCTGCGCATGAATCACGCCTACATTCGCCCAGGAGGCCTGGCACAAGATCTCCCCGACGGCACCGAGAAGAAGATCGCGGAAACTCTGGTGGAATTGCGTAAGCGGTTCAAAGACACTTCTGACCTGCTCGTCGACAACGCGATCTGGATGGCACGCACTCAGGGCATCGGTTATCTGGACCTCGAGGGTTGCATGGCTCTCGGGATTTCCGGTCCGACGCTGCGAGCCACCGGCTTGCCGCATGACGTTCGCAAGACTGATCCGTACTGCGGTTATGAGACCTATGATTTCGAGGTGCCGACTCAGACCACATGCGACAGTTACGGTCGATTCCTGATCCGGCTCGCCGAAATGGAGCAATCGCTCAATATTGTCGAGCAGTGCCTCGATCGGCTCCGGCCTGGACCGGTGATGGTGGCCGACAAGAAGATCGCCTGGCCTAGCCAGCTCGCGATTGGTTCCGACGGCATGGGTAATTCTTTGGAGCACATTCGCAAGATCATGGGCGAATCGATGGAAGCGTTGATTCACCACTTCAAGTTGGTGACCGAAGGCTTCCGGGTTCCCGCTGGTCAGGTCTACGCGCGACTGGAGTCCCCCCGGGGTGAACTGGGCGTTCATGTCGTGAGTACCGGCGGTACTCGGCCGCATCGGGTCCACTTCCGCGATCCGTCGTTCGCCAATCTGCAGGCAGTTCCCGCGATGAGCGAAGGTGGCATGGTTTCGGATGTCATCGCGTCCGTTGCCGGGATTGACCCGGTGATGGGAGGGGTGGATCGATGAGCCTCAGTGACCAAATCATGGCGGAAAGTCGAGAGTTGGCCGGTCGCTATCCGCAGGCGAGATCGGCGCTGGTACCGATGCTGCACCTGATGCAGTCGGAGACCGGCATGGTGAACTCTGAAGTAATCGAAGCCTCTGCGGAAATTCTGGAACTTTCCACTGCCGAGGTCACCGCGGTAGCCAGCTTTTACACGATGTACCGACTTCGTAGCCCGGGTGGGGAACACCACATCGGTGTCTGTGTGAACACTGCTTGCGGACTGCTGGGTGGGGACGCCATCTACGACGCGCTCTCAGAGAAGTTGGGCGTCCGGCACAACGAGACCACCGAGGACGGCAAGTTCACGTTGGAGCGGATCGAGTGTCAGGCAGCCTGTACCCACTCGCCGGTGATGACGGTGGATTGGGAGTTCTTCGATCGCACGACGATCGCTGAGGCGATCGATGTCATTGACCGGCTCACTGCCGGCGAAGAGGTGCTTCCCAGTCGCGGACCAGCAGTGCGCGGTTGGCGGGCGGCGGAACGCACGGTGTCGGGCCTAGATGACGGCCTAGCAGATGAAGGCGGCGGAGTCGACGAGTTGATGTTGGCCGGGCTGAAAGCGGCCCGCGCCCAAGACGGCGCGGACGGGATGGTGAAGTGATGGCTAAGACGAAACTCACCCCGGTGATCACTGCTCACTGGGACGATGACAAGCCGTGGGACATCGACAGTTACCGCAGCCACGGCGGCTACTCGGCCCTCGATCAAGTCTTGAAGACCGATCCAGACGAGGTCATCGAGACCGTCAAAGAATCCGGCCTGCGAGGCCGCGGTGGTGCTGGTTTCCCCACCGGGTTGAAGTGGAGTTTTGTTCCACAAAACGACGGTAAACCGCACTACCTGGTGATTAACGCCGACGAATCGGAACCGGGTGCCTGCAAAGACATCCCGATCATGCTGGCGAACCCGCATGCACTCATTGAGGGCATCATCATGACCTGCCATGCGATTCGGGCCAATCACGCCTTTATCTACATCCGTGGCGAGGTACCGCATCCGATCCGGCATGTCCGCAACGCTGTGGAACAGGCACGTGCTGCTGGCTTCGTGGGCAAGAAGATTCTCGGGTCGGATCTAGATCTCGACATCGTGGTTCACAGCGGTGCGGGAGCCTACATTTGCGGCGAGGAAACGGCACTGTTGGATTCGCTGGAGGGCCGTCGTGGCCAACCGCGGTTGAAGCCGCCGTTTCCCGCGGTAGCAGGGCTGTACGCCTCACCCACAGTGGTCAACAACGTGGAGACGATTTCCTCGATTCCCTACATCCTGAAAAACGGGGTGGACTGGTATCGCGGCTTCGGTACCGAGAAGTCACCGGGTTTCAAAGTTTGGGCTGTCTCTGGCCACGTCAATCGGCCGGGAATCTACGAAGCGCCACTGGGTATCACCATGCGAGAGTTGCTCGACTACGCCGGTGGTGTGCGAGACGGCCACAGCCTGAAGTTCTGGGTACCGGGCGGGTCGAGCGTTCCGCTGCTGACCGAAGACCAGCTGGACATTCCGATGACCTACGAGGACATGGTGGAAGCCGGCTCGATGTTGGGCACCGGTACTCCCATGGTCTTTGATGAGACCACCAGCGTGGTGAAGGCAATCACCCGCTGGCTGGAGTTCTACAAGCACGAATCCTGCGGTAAATGCACTCCCTGTCGCGAAGGCACCTACTGGATCACCGGCACGCTGAAGAAGTTCGCGGACGGTCGCGGCAGCGAACCGGAAGTGAAAGAGCTCGTGGAACTTTGTGACCAAATCATGGGTCGATCGTTTTGCGCCCTCGGTGATGCCGCCGCGACACCGTACCCGGCAGCGCTGAAATTCTTCCGTGACGAGTTCACCGCAGCCACCAGTCAAAATCCGGATGAAGTCTTCGACCCAAGCGCGACCATGGTGATTCCCAGTCTGACGGGAGCGAAGGTATGAGCACCACGTCACACGAAGCGACCGGACAAGATGCACCGCCGGTGGAGATGATCACCGCAACCATTGACGGCACTCAGGTCACGGTGCCCAAAGGCACCATGATCATCCGGGCGGCTGAACTCATGGGTGTAGAGGTACCGCGATTTTGTGACCATCCCCTGCTGGATCCCGTTGCCGCTTGCCGGGCCTGCTTGGTGGACGTTGAAGGCATGCCCAAGCCGCAGCCTTCCTGCGCGGTACCGCTTAACGACGGCATGGTGGTCAAGACCCAAGTCACCAGTGAGATTGCTGCTACCGCGCAAAAAGGTGTGATGGAGTTCTTACTCATCAACCATCCACTGGACTGCCCGGTCTGTGACAAGGGCGGCGAATGTCCGCTACAAAATCAGGCGATGAGCGTGGGTCGGTCGGAGTCGCGCTTCACCGGTGCTAAGCGGGAGTTCCCCAAACCAATCAATGTCAGTTCCGAGATTTTGTTGGACCGGGAACGCTGCGTGTCCTGCGCCCGCTGCACCCGGTTTGCCGAACAGATCGCTGGTGACCCATTCATCGCTCTGCTTGAGCGTGGTGCGCAGCAACAGGTGGGTGTCGGCGAAGAGCCGTTTGATTCCTACTTCTCCGGCAACACAATCCAAATCTGTCCCGTGGGTGCGCTGACCTCGGAGGAATACCGCTTCCGTTCACGGCCATTCGATCTGGTGAGTGTTCCTACCACCTGCGAACATTGCGCGTCCGGCTGTGCGATGCGTACCGACTACCGGCACGACAATGTCATGCGGCGGCAGTCCGGTGACGATCCCGAAGTTAATGAGGAGTGGAACTGCGATAAGGGGCGGTTCGCCTTCCCGTACCTGTCCCAAGACCGGATCACGCAACCGCTGATCCGGGAGAACGGCCAGTGGCGCAATGCCTCGTGGCCGGAAGCTCTCCGGGTTGCCGCCGACGGACTTGCGGCTGCGGCAGGCCGAACTGCGGTACTGACCGGTGGTCGGCTAACTATGGAGGACGCCTACGCCTATGCGCGGTTCGCGCGGGTTGCGCTGGGCACCGACGACATCGACATGCGGGCCCGCCCCGCCAGCGACGAGGAAGCAGCCTTCCTAGCCCATCAGGTGGCGGGTAGTTGCGGACCGGTCTACCGCGAGCTGGAAGACGCCCCCGCAGTGCTGCTGGCTGCGCTAGAGCCGGAGGAGGAGTCGCCGATCATCTACTTGCGGCTCCGCAAGGCAGTTCGGACTGGCACCAAAGTATTCGCCGCCGCCCCGTTCCGCACCGAGGGACTGGACAAGATGTCCGGCTCACTCATCGAGAGCGTTCCGGGTGGGCTCGCAGCCACCCTGGACGGTCTGATCGACGACACCGTTTCCCAACTGTCGCAGCCGGGAGCCGTCATCTTGGTCGGTGAGCGTGCAGCCACCGAAGTTGGCGCCTTCGCTGCGCTGCAGCGGTTGGCGGAGCGCACCGGTGCCGAACTGGCTTGGGTGCCTCGCCGGGCGGGGGAGCGCGGTGCACTCGATGCCGGCTGCCTGCCAGGGTTATTGCCCGGTGGCCGCCCACTGACCGATGCCACTGCCCGAGCGGAAGTCGCTGAGTTGTGGGGTATCGATGCCGACGACCTGCCGCAGCAGCCTGGTCGCAGTCTGGCTGGTGTGGTGGCGCAAATCCATGACGACGTGGCCGCGGCCGCAGCCCACGCTGCCGGTACCGATAGCGACGATGCTGCCGATAACGACACCTCGTTCACACCTGGCATTGGGGCGCTACTCGTGGCGGGGGTTGAACCTGCTGATATCGCGGACGCTGACGAACTCTTGACCGCGCTGGAGGCTACACCGTTCCTTGTCTCGCTGGAGACCAGGCACAGCGAAGTCACCTCACGTGCCGACGTCGTTTTGCCGGTTGCGGTGGTTACCGAGAAGGCTGGCGCTTTCGTCAACTGGGAAGGCCGCCGTCGACCGTTCGGCGCGGTTATGCCGCAACCGACGAGTTTCAGCGACGCAGTGGTGTTGTCCATGCTGAGCGATTACCTCGATCTCGAGCCGTCCCCCCGAGAGGTGGATGCGCTACGCACCGAGTTGGGCAACTTGGGTGCCTGGCAGGGCGATCGGGTCCCAGCCGCAGATGTGCCCGCGGGCGCCGCAGCGACTCCCGGTGCCGGTGAAGCGGTTCTGGCGTCCTGGCGGCAGTTGTTGGACTTGGGCGTCATGCAGGAAGGCGAGCCGCATTTGGCGGGTACCCGCAAACCGGTGGTCGCCCGAATCAGCGCTGGTACCGCAGCCACCGCAGGAGTGGGTGAAGGCGACGCGCTACGTATTGCGACCGACAACGGAGCGATCTCGCTGCCCGTCGAATTGACCGAAATGCCCGATGGAGTGGTCTGGGTTCCGACAAATTCGTTGAACTCGCAGGTGATGGTGAGTCTTGCGGCCCTGCCGGGCGCTACGGTGCGGCTTGAAAGGGGTGAAAAGTAATGCCCGAGTTGTCTGCTTTCGGCAACGACCCTTTCTGGTTGGTCTGCATCAAGACTGTCGGTGTCTTCGCCATTTTGGTGCTGCTGGTGCTGTTCACCATTTGGGCAGAACGTCGGGTCGTGGCTCGGATGCAGATGCGGATCGGCCCGAACCGGACTGGACCGTTCGGGCTGCTGCAGTCGCTGATGGACGGCGTGAAACTAGCGCTCAAAGAAGAGATCATTCCCACAACCGTGCATAAGGCGGTCTATTGGATCGCGCCAGCGCTGTCGGCGACCACAGCATTTGCCGCGTTTGCAGTGATTCCGTTTGGCCCAGAAGTCTCCATGTTCGGCGTCATAACCCCACTGCAGTTGACGGACTTCCCCCAGTCGGTGCTGTATGTCTTGGCAGTAGCTTCCATCGGGATTTACGGCATTGTGCTGGCAGGTTGGTCCAGCGGTTCCACCTACCCGCTACTAGGTGGCCTTCGTTCTAGCGCCCAGATGATCTCGTATGAGATTTCGATGAGTTTGTCCTTCGTCGCGGTATTCCTCTACGCCGGGACCATGTCCACCTCGCAGATCACTGCCTCGCAGGCCAACTTGTGGTTTGCGGTACTGCTGGCGCCGTCCTTCGTGATCTATGTGACTTCCATGGTCGGCGAGACCAACCGGGCCCCCTTCGATTTGCCGGAAGCGGAGTCGGAGTTGGTGGGTGGCTTCCACACGGAGTACTCCTCGTTGAAGTTCGCCATGTTCTTCCTCGCGGAGTACATCAACATGGTGACGGTTTCTGCCGTGGCCACGACGCTGTTCCTTGGTGGCTGGCTGGCACCGTGGCCGATCTCGCTGATCCCGGGCGCCAACGAAGGTTGGTGGCCAATGCTGTGGTGGCTCGGCAAGGTGATGCTATTCATCTTCATGTACATCTGGCTGCGGGGAACGTTGCCACGGTTCCGCTACGACCAATTCATGGCGTTCGGCTGGAAGGTACTGATCCCGGTCTCACTGATTTGGATCGTATTGGTGTCTGTCGTTCGGGTGGTGCGCGAAGAGTACAACCTGGATCTGGACGGGGTGGTTGTCGGTGGCGCCATCGCAGTAGTGGTGATGCTGGTGCTGATCGCCTCGATTTGGGTGAAGGGCTCCAAAGTCATCGACGAAAAGGAGCCCATGCCCGAGTCGTTGGCCGACGCGGATGACGGCGCCTTCCCGGTACCGCCACTTCCAGGGCAGACCTTTGACTACACTCCCCGAGTGCGTAAGCCAGTTCCGGCAACCGCAGGAGCTGTGACAGATGGGTCGGCTGAGGACGACGACGACAAACCGGAGGTCTCCGATGCCTGATCTACCCCCCGCCCTGAGTGGGTTCTGGGTGACCTTCTCGACGATGTTCAAGAAGGTCAACACTGAGCAGTACCCCGAGGAGAAGGACAAGTACCCGCCGAAGCCGCGCTTCCACGGTCGGCATCAACTGAATCGGCACGCTGACGGGCTGGAGAAGTGCATCGGCTGTGAACTGTGCGCTTGGGCCTGCCCGGCAGACGCCATCTACGTGCAAGGTGCGGACAACAGCACCGACCAGCGGTTCTCGCCCGGCGAGCGCTACGGCCGGGTGTACCAAATCAATTACCTGCGCTGCATCTTCTGTGGACTATGTATTGAGGCCTGCCCCACTCGTGCGTTGACCATGACCCACGACTACGAGCTGGCTGACAACTCGCGAGAGAAACTGATCTTCGAGAAGCAGGATTTGTTGGCGCCACTGCAAGACGGAATGGCGCAGCCACCGCACGAGATGGTCCCGGGCACCGACGAAAAGGACTACTACGAAGGCACAGTCACGGGTGCTACTGAGCAGCAGTTCGCGGAAGCGGCCGCCAATGAGGCAGCTGATCAAGAAGAAGCAGCAGCGGAAGCGGAGGCCTCGCGGTGAGGCAGTTGCTGCTGGTAGTGGCCGAAACTGGCGAAGCGGAATCCTCGATGGGGGAAGAAGTCACGTTTTGGATTTGCGCCACGCTATGCGTCCTTGGGGCGTTCGGGCTGGTGTTTTCTCGCAAAACGGTTCACAGTGCACTTTCTGTTGCCGTCACGATGATCAGCTTGGCAGTCCTCTTCATACTCAATGATGCCCCCTTCCTGGGACTTGTGCAGATCATCGTTTACACGGGAGCGGTGATGATGCTGTTCCTGTTCGTCTTGATGCTGGTGGGTGTCGACTCCTCGGACTCCCTGGTCGAAACCCTCAAGGGACAACGTTGGGCAGCGGTACTGCTGATCGTGGGCTTTGGCATCTTGCTGATTGGCGCTATCGGTGCGGCCATGGTCGGCTTCACCTCCGTCGGGTTGGCAGAAGCTAACGCGGAATACGGCGGCAACGTCGAGGGACTGGCCCGACAGATGTTCACCACCTACCTGCTTGCCCTGGAGGTAGTCGCCACCCTGATCATCACCGCTGGGGTCGGTGCGGTGGTGCTTGCCCATCGAGAGCGCTGGTCACCCAAGTTGGGCCAGCCGGAACAATCCGTGTTGCGTATGAAGCGATACAAGGACACTGGGGAACATCCGGGTGTCCTACCCAATCCGGGAGTCTTGGCCTCCAGCAACGCCATCGGTACGCCAGCTCTGCTGCCAGATGGCAGTCCCAGCGACCTGTCTATTCCCACCCCACTGCGCGGCACTGTCCACTCTCGGATCGCCGATCAACCGGAAGAAATCGAAGCCGATGTGGACGAGGTACGCTCGATCGCTGCGGGTGAAGAGACGGAGCGTCCTGAAGTTCTCGATCCGATCAGTGGACATGAGGATCCGCAGACGGAGCGAGCGGATGAAGCGGGTCGCAGCGAGAACGATGACAACGGGCAAGATGGCCGCGACGGGGGTGATCGCTGATGGATCCGACAAACTACATCATCTTGTCGGCGATCCTTTTCTGCCTGGGCGGACTAGGGGTGCTGTTGCGACGCAACGCCATCGTGGTGTTCATGTCCGTGGAAATGATGCTGAATGCTGCCAATCTGGCTTTTGTGAGTTTCGCTCGGATGCACGGGAACCTGGAGGGTCAAGCCATCGCATTCTTCGTGATGATCGTTGCTGCGGCTGAAGTGGTCGTCGGGCTGGCGATCATCATGACCATTTTCCGGACCCGCAGGTCGGTGTCAGTCGACGAGCCCCACTTGCTGAGGAACTGACCCATGACAACCTCCTCTGTGGCATTGCCCCTGTCCGAACTTCCTACCGAACCGGTAGAACCTATCCAAGAGACCATCACTGCGGCGGCTGCTGGTGGTTACTTCCCCTACATGTGGCTGCTGATTGCTCTGCCGGTCTTCGGCGCGGCAGTGCTGCTGATTGGTGGGCGCCGCACGAACTCCTGGGGACATATCCTGGCGTGTCTGCTGCCGATCGGCTCCTTCATTTTGGCCTGTCTGCTGCTGAGCCAAATGATGGGTGCCCCCGTCGATGAGCGGCTAGTCACGATCGACCTGTGGGACTGGACCTTCGCGGGCGCCTTCGATGTGCCGTTCGCGCTGCGGCTCGACCCATTGTCGATGGTGTTCGTCATGCTGATCACCGGGGTCGGTTCGCTGATTCATATCTACTCGATCGGCTATATGGCGGAAGATCCAGATCGGCGAAAGTTCTTCGCCTACCTGAATCTGTTCGTCTCAGCGATGCTGCTGCTGGTACTGGCCAACAACTACTTGCTGCTGTACGTCGGCTGGGAAGGTGTCGGTCTCGCGTCGTACCTGCTGATCGGCTTCTGGCAGTACAAGTCCAGTGCGGCGGTTGCGGCTAAGAAGGCTTTCGTCATGAACCGCGTCGGTGATGTCGGTTTGAGCATCGCGGTGATGCTGATGTTCGTCACCTTCGGCAGCGTCACCTTCGAAACCGTCTTCGAGTCAGCGCCGGAAGCCAGTGATACCGCGCTGAACCTGATTGGGCTGACGCTGCTGCTAGCAGCAGTTGGTAAGAGTGCGCAGTTCCCGCTGCAGGCATGGTTGCTGGACGCGATGGAGGGGCCCACTCCGGTCTCGGCGTTGATTCACGCGGCCACCATGGTGACAGCCGGTGTTTACCTGATTGTGCGCAGCAACGCGATCTTTGATCTGGCGACGGTCGCAGTCACGGTCGTCCTTGCCGTCGGCATTATCACGATGGTCGCCGGTGCGGTCATCGCCTGCGCTAAGGACGAAATCAAAAAGGCGCTGGCCGGTTCGACGATGAGCCAGATTGGCTACATGTTCGTCGCTGCAGGTCTCGGCCCCGCCGGATATGTGTTTGCCATCTTCCACCTGCTGATGCACGGCATGTTCAAGGCGGACCTCTTCCTCAGTGCTGGCTCGGTCATGCACGGTATGAAGGATGAGAAGGACATGCGCTTCTATGGCGCACTGCGAAAAGTCATGTTGGTCACCACTATCGCCTTCTTCTGCGGTTTCTTGGGCATCAGCGGGTTGCCGCCATTTGACTCCTTCTTCTCCAAGGACGACATCATCAAGGCCGCCCTGGGAACGAACTGGTTCGCGGGTGTGGCTGCGATGGCGGCCGCAGGTCTCACGGCCTTCTACATGACGCGGATGCTGGCGATGACCTTCTTCGGCGACAAGCGGTGGAAAGAAGACGCGGATCCACACGAGTCGCCCAGCGTGATGACTATCCCGATGCTGTTGCTCTCGGTGGGTGCGCTGTTCGGTGGGTTGTTCTTCGTCTACGTCGGCGACATCGTCGGGTGGCTCGAACCAGTCACCGGTTTCCAACCCTTCGAAATACCGATCCCCGATTGGGCACTTGAGCTTTCCACATTGGCCATTGTCGCGACCGGTATCTTCCTCGCTTGGCGGCAATACGCGACCCGACCGGTGCCACAGCAGCCGCCACAGCAGGTTTCTGCGCTCACCGTGGCAGCTCGGAACTCGCTGTACGACGACGCCTTCAACGAGGCAGTATTCATGCGGCCTGGCCAGTACCTGACGCGGTGGCTGGTGTGGTTCGACAACTCAGTCATTGACGGTGCGGTACGCGGCTTTGCGGGCTGGTTCAGCAGCGCTGGCGAATTCCTACGGCGAGTCCAAACCGGGTTCGCCAGATCCTACGCGCTATCTATGGTGGCTGGTGCGGTCATCATTGGCGTTGTTTTCGTGATTGCGCGGTGGTTCTGATGGGTACCTTGACGATTCTGGCTCTTGTCCCACTTATCGGCTCACTGGTCGTTGCATTTGGTTCTGGACAAAGTGCTGCTCGGGCTAAGCAGATTGCGCTGTTCTTCGCCGTTGCCACCTTCGGTGTTGGGGTGTACGCCATCACCCAATATGACGTCTCCTCTTCGGCCACCTACCAGTTAGTCGAGAGCCACGAGTGGATCCCGTCGCTGGGATTGACCTACTCGGTCGGTGTTGACGGCTTGGCCCTAGTCTTGGTCTTCCTTGCCACGCTGCTGGTACCACTGGTGATCATCGCCGGTTGGAATGACGTGGAAGATACCGCTGGGCTTCCCACTACCGACAAGCAAAAGCCCGGATCGGTTCGCGGCTACTTCGCGTTGGTGCTGCTGCTGGAAACGATGATGATCGGCGTCTTCGTGGCGCTGGATGTCTTCCTGTTCTACTTCTTATTTGAGGCCATCCTGATTCCGGTCTACTTCATGATCGGTCGCTATGGCACTGGTCGGCGCACGTATGCGTCGGTGAAGTTCCTGATCTACAGCCTCGCTGGTGGCCTGGTCATGCTGGCCGCATTGGTGATGCTGTGGTTCGTCGCCTCCGAAACGCTGGGCTCCCCGACGTTGTACCTGCCGGAACTGATCGGTATGGACATGGACCCGGTGCTGGAGAACCTGATGTTCTGGGGCTTCTTCCTCGCGTTCGCGATTAAAGCCCCACTGTGGCCGGTACATACCTGGTTGCCGGATGCTGCCGGTTCGTCAACCCCGGGCACGGCCGTGCTGTTGATCGGGGTGCTCGACAAGATCGGCACCTATGGCATGCTGCGGCTTTGTCTGCCGCTGTTCCCGGAAGCTTCGCAAACCTATGCCCCGATCATCATTGCGGTGTCGGTCATCGGTATCTTCTACGGCGCGTTGGCCGCGATCGGCCAGACCGACATGAAGCGACTCTTCGGTTATGTGTCGATCTCGCACTTCGGCTTCATCACCCTGGGCATCTTTGTCTTCACGTCGCAGGGTCAGGTCGGGGCTGGGCTCTACATGCTGGGTCACGGCCTCAGCACCGCGTTGTTATTCATGGTGGCTGGGTTCATGATTGTGCGGCGGAAGTCTGCCAACGTGGCTGACTACGGTGGTGTGGTGAAACCGGCACCGGTGTTGGCCGGCATGTTCCTGATCGCCGGACTAACGGCGCTGGCGCTGCCTGGTTTGAGCACCTTCGTCTCCGAGTTCCTGGTGCTGCTGGGTGCCTTTACCGTCAGCCCCTGGTTGGGGGCGGGCGCCACGCTGGGCATCGTTTTCGCTGCGCTATACGTCTTGCTGCTGTACCAGCGCACCATGACTGGCCCGGAAACGGAGCAAGTGCGGGGAATGCCAGATCTGAACCTGCGGGAACGCTGGGTACTCGCCCCGATTATCGCTTTGGTGGTATTCCTTGGCTTCTACCCGGCTCCGGTGTTGGATGTCTTGGAACCAGCCGTCGCTAACACCCTGGAATGGACCGGGTCGACTGATCCGGAAACTGTAATGAGTCCCGTCGCCGAGGGGAGCCAGCCATGATCGGCTTGCCGTTGGAGGAGTTCCCTCCCATCGAGATGCCGGAACTGGACTGGGTGCTGCTCGGTCCCATGGCGGTTGTAATGGGCGCAGCCGCGATTGGGGTGCTGATTGAGGCGTTCATGCCACGGGACGCTCGTCGTCCAGTGCAGCTGACGCTGACATTTGCGTCGCTGATCGTGGCGTTTGTGCTGGTCGTACTCGCCGCCGGCTCAGGTGGCCCAGTTGTCGCGGGAGCCGCAGTCGTGGACGGCCCGGCGCTGTTCTTGCAGGGCGGCATTTTGCTGGTGTCGTTGCTAGCGGCGCTAACTATGGCGGAACGTAAGATCGACCCGAGCGGTGACGCGTTTGCTGCCCGTGCCTCGGCTATGCCGGGCTCTGAGGACGAACGTCAGTTCACTGCGCGCGGCTATTTGCAGACGGAAGTGTGGCCCCTGTTCCTCTTCGCCGTGGGCGGCATGATGCTCTTCCCGGCGAGCAATGACTTGCTGACGATGTTCGTGGCATTAGAAATCATGAGTTTGCCACTGTATCTGCTGGCTGGGATGGCGCGGCGGCGTCGACTGCTGAGCCAAGAGTCCGCGCTGAAGTACTTCCTGCTGGGAGCGTTCTCCTCGGCCTTCTTCCTCTACGGTGCGGCACTGGTCTACGGGTTTGCCGGGACGGTGAACCTCGGCGGCATCGCCGAACAGATCACCGCTCAGCCGCAGACCAGCGGACTACTGCTGGGCGGGATCGCGATGATCGCGGTTGGCATGCTCTTCAAGGTGGCGGCAGTGCCGTTCCACTCGTGGGCGCCGGACGTCTATCAGGGTGCGCCGACGCCAATCACCGGCTTCATGGCCGCTGGCGTCAAGGTGGCGGCGTTTGGTGCGCTGCTGCGATTGATGTATGTGGCATTTGCTGGATCAAGTTGGGATTGGCGACCAGCGTTTTGGGTCATCGCGGCCCTCACCTTCTTTGCGGGCTCGATCGTCGCTTTGGTGCAAAACGACATCAAGCGCATGCTGGCCTATTCCTCGATTGCGCACGCCGGCTTCCTGCTGTTGGGAGTCATCGCGGTGACACCAGAAGGTCTCGCTGCCACCATGTTCTACCTCGTTACCTACGGGTTGGCGACGGTTGGTGCTTTCGGTGTGGTGATGTTGGTCCGCGACGACACCGGGGAGAATACTGCGCTGGAGAATTGGCGTGGTCTGGGCCGGACTAATCCCTGGCTGGCAGGCGCGTTTGCGCTGTTCTTGCTGTCGTTTGCAGGTATACCGCTGACCGCTGGGTTCATCGGCAAGTTCTCAGTGTTCGCTGCTGCCGCTGCTGCCGGCGAAGGCTGGCTAGTACTCCTGGCTGTGCTTGCTTCTGCGATCGCTGCGTTCTTCTACATCCGCGTCGTTGTGGTGATGTTCCTGTCCGATCCGGTGGGTGATGGGCCGTCCGTCGCGGTGCCGTCCGGTTTCAGCCGGACTGCGATCGCCTTGGGTGTTGCAGTCACCCTGGTTCTCGGAGTTTTCCCGCAACCGGTGTTGGATTGGGCGGCGCAGGCGGACATTTTCTTGCGGTGACGTGCGTGGTGACTGAGGACAGTAGTGGAGGTCCGAAAGCGGACTTCGGCAGTTGGTATTAGGCTTTAGTCATGGCGGGTTTTGCGACGACAGTGACGTTGGGCTTCAACGTGGCTGACGATCAGCTGGAATCGCGGCTGCTCGAAGGGTTGGCGTCGGTAGAAGCCCGCTTGGACGATGCGGTCAAAAGCAGCGATGACTTCGTAACTGGTGCCTCCCAGCACTTGGTGCGTGCTGGCGGCAAGCGTTTTCGCCCGTTGCTGGTCCTGCTGGCCGCCGAATATGGTGATCCGGCAGCGCCGGGAGTTATCCCGGCTGCTGCGGTAGTAGAACTGACGCACTTAGCCACGCTGTACCACGACGATGTCATGGACGAGGCCACCCGACGCCGAGGCGCGGAGTCGGCAAATCAGCGGTGGGGAAACGCGATTGCCATTCTCACCGGAGACTTCCTCTTCGCCCGCGCCTCCGACATTTTGGCCGATTTAGGGCCCGAGGCAGTCCGACTGCAAGCACGGACTTTCGAGCGGCTGTGTGTGGGGCAGATTCGTGAGACGGTGGGGCCAGCCGATGACGCGTCGGCAGTCGACCATCACATCGGGGTACTGGCCGATAAGACCGGAAGTCTGATCGCCACTTCCGCTCGATTCGGATCGATGCTGTCTGGAGCCGCCGAGGCCGAAGTGGACGCGCTGACCCGGTTTGGGGAACGAATCGGTGTGGCTTTCCAACTGGCGGACGACTTGGTGGATCTCACCAGCGAAACTAGTTCGTCCGGCAAAACACCGGGTACGGATCTGCGTGAGGGAGTGCCCACGCTGACTGCGTTGTTGGCGCTTGCTGGTGAACCTTCGGATCGGTTGCAGGATTTGCTGACACGCCCGTTGCCTGATGATGATGAACACACGGAGGCACTCGCCCTGCTGCGTAGTCACCCGGCCATTGACCAAGCACGCAGTGAGGCCACGCGTTGGGCGCGAGAGGCAGCCGGCTGTTTGGATTCCTTGCCGCAAATCCCGGCAACAGCAGCGTTGCGGCAAATGTGTGACTACGTGGTCGAACGCACCGGCTAGCGCGGTGCTACAGATCGAGTAGCCGGGTCGCGAGGTCAATCATTACCTCGGTGGACCCGCCGCCGATCCCCAAAATTCGAACATCGCGATAGTGCATCTCCACTTCGGTGCCGGTCATGTATCCCGCACCGCCGAAGAGTTGCACGGCTCGGTCGGCAGCGTATTCGCCCGCCGCCACCCCAGTTTGTTTTGCCATGACGGCGGCCAAGGTGCCATCGCGGCCAGCTGCATGGTCCGCTGCCACCGCTCGGGTGTAGACCCGAGCGGTATCTACTTGTCGATGCATTTCGGCGAGGGTGTGGCGAACCACCTGTCGGGATACCAGCGGCCGGCCAAAAGTTTCTCGTTGGCCAGTCCACTCTCGAGCCAGATCCAAGCAACGCTGACCGGTGGCGTACCCAGTGGCTGCCAGTGTGAGTCGTTCCGCGACGAAATGGTGCGCGAGGGAGGCGAAGCCTCGTTCGGCACCGAGCAGGTGGGTCGCTGGCACTCGGACGTTGTCAAGGGATAGCTCAGCGGTGTCGCTGCAGCGCCACCCCATCTTGTCCAGCCGACGGACCACGGTGAACCCGGGAGAGTCAGTGGGAACCACGAGCAGTGAAATACCGCCGGCCCCCTGATCGCCAGTGCGGGCGGCCACCACAACATGATCAGCGCGTGCGGCCGAGGTGATGTAGGTCTTGGCTCCAGTGATCAGGTAGTCATCACCGTCTCGGACGGCCCGAGTGCGTAGTTGCGCAACATCAGAGCCGCCGTCTGGCTCAGTCACTCCCAGCGCTGCGATCCGTTCCCCAGCCAGGACCGGAGCAATAAATTCCCGCTCCAGCAGTTCCGCTTCTGCTGTGTCTCCAACATCGCGTCGTCGTTGCGCCTCATCCACAATGTGAGGGGTGGCAATGCCATGGGTGAGTAGTCCTGCCACGATTCCGCCCGAACCGCCAGCGGCCAGGATCGACTCCACCACGATCAGACTGTCCACAGTGTCGCCGCCGGAGCCGCCAAGTGATTCAGGGAAGCCAATACCGAGGATGCCGAGGTCAGCGGCGCGCTTGTGCAGTTCGGTGGGTATGTCACCCGTAGATTCCCAGTCGGCTAGCTGCGGTGCGATCTGCTCAGCGGTGAACTTACGTACTGTTTCCGCGAGCGCAACGCGCTCCGCAGTGCTGAACTCCGGGTTCATGCTTCGACTCTAGGTCCCGTTGCCGCCGGAAAACAGCAGCATTGCTGAAGTGGTCGGCAATGCCAGCCGAACTAGCTGGCTGGCTAGGATGGGGTTGTGCCCGATGAGACCGCGAGCTCCGAACCCTGGTGGGATGACGGCGGTGTGCTGATGCACATCGGCCCGCACAAGACCGGCACCACGGCGCTGCAACATAGCTTGGCCGCCGCGCGACCAAAGTTGGCTGCGCAGTCGATTCTGTACCCGGGTACTGCCGCCAACCACTACCAAGCTACTCGGCAACGAGTGGATGGTTCCCCCGAACTCTGGCAGCAGCTAATCGCCGAAATAGTTGAGAGCGACCAACCAGCGATTATCAGCAGTGAGTATCTTGATCGGGCGGATCGACAGCTGGCTCCAGAACTTGTCGCCGAGTTGGGTGGTCCGGTACGGATACTGATTACGCTGCGACCGCTCGCCACTATCATTCCCAGCCTCTGGCAACAGCATGTGAAGTGTGGGACCGCGGCGGAACTCGCGCCATGGACTGACGATCTATTTCGGAGCGGCCGAGACCATGTGTCTTGGCAATCCGTTGATCATTTGGCACTTATTCAACTCTGGCAAGAGGTTGTCGGCGAAGATCGCGTCGTAATCCTAGTTCCAGATCCTAGGGATCCAGACATCCTGCTACGCGGCTTCGAACGTGCGGCCGGCATCAGCAGTGGCACATTGGTCACACCTGATCGGGCAAACCGATCCATGACTGGTCCCGAATCGGACCTGGCCCTCGCGCTGAATCGACGAGCGGCAGATCTCGGGATCACGGCGAAACAGCAAATCCAGTGGGTTCGCCGCGGGGTGTATGCCCGGATTATCGAAGAACGCCAGCCGCTTCCGGACGAAGCCAAATTGGCACTACCTGAATCCGTGCGCGGCGAAGTGGAGAGGCGACAACGTGATGTCGTGGAGTTGCTGCGCAGTTCCCGCAGTCAGGTGATCGGGGATCCAGAATTACTGTGGCGGGGAACGGGACCAGATTCCCCCGCGGCACCGGAATCGGAGCTGATCCCGGTAGATCTGGCTGCTGGCATGCTAGCGGCACTACTGGGGCGATCACTCGACCGTGAGGAAGAGCAGCAACGCAAGATCGACCGGCTGCGTGGCAAGGTGCAAAAGTTGAAAGAAAGGCAGCCCGCCACGAGCAAGCGTGCCCGTCGCTTCTTGCGACTGGAACGCTGACTAGGCGACGGTCCAGGTGTCCGGGCCGGCCAGCAGTTTTTCCAAGTCAGCGGAGTCTGCCGGGTCGCCGGCTGCGGCCATCTGCTGGCGAGCCAGCCGATCGTAGGACGGCCGTTGGACGTCCCGGAACACCCCGATGGCGGTCCGGTCCAGCGTCTCGTAGTCGGCCAGCCGGGACAGCGCGAATGCCACCCCGGGATCCTCAGCATGGGCATCGTGGATCAGTACGTCGGCGTCGGGGGCTCCGGACATCGCCCGAATCTGACCATCGGTGTCGCGTACCACGGCTCGTTCGTCGTTCTCGCCGAACCGGATCGGCTCACCGTGTTGAAGTCGGATGAGATGGCTGTCGCGAGTTTGTGGACTCTTGACCGCTTCGAAAGCGCCATCGTTGAAGATGTTGCAGTTCTGGTAGATCTCCACCAGCGCAGAGCCCTCGTGAGCGGCTGCGGCGGCGAGTACCTCAGTTAAGTGCTTGCGGTCGGAATCGATAGTGCGAGCGACGAAGGTGGCCTCTGCCCCCAGCGCCAGCGACACCGGATTGAACGGGTGATCCAGCGAACCATGCGGCGTCGACTTAGTGATCTTTCCGGACTCCGACGTGGGGGAGTACTGGCCCTTGGTCAGACCATAAATGCGGTTATTGAACAGCAGAATCTTCAGATTCACGTTACGCCGCAGGGCGTGCATCAGGTGGTTGCCACCAATCGATAATGCATCACCGTCACCGGTGATCACCCAGACCGACAGATCCGGTCGCGAGACAGAAAGTCCGGTGGCGATGGCTGGTGCGCGGCCATGGATCGAGTGCATCCCGTAGGTGTTCATGTAGTACGGGAACCGGCTGGAGCAACCGATTCCGGACACGAACACGATATTCTCCCGACGCAGCCCCAGGCTGGGTAGGAAGCCCTGGACGGCTGCCAGGATGGCGTAGTCGCCACAGCCGGGGCACCAGCGGACCTCTTGGTCGCTCTTGAAGTCTTTAGCCTTCTGCGGCTCATCAGTCTTGGGGATCAGCGACAGGGCGGGCAGTTCCGAAGTGGTCATGCCAAGCTCTCCTCGGTCAGGGTGGAGATCCCGGTCCCGGGATCGGACATTTCAGCGCGAATCACGTCCGCGAGTTCCTCGGAACGGAACGGCAGTCCGCGCACTTGGTTGTATGGCTGTGCATCTACCAGGTACTTGGCTCTGATCAGCATCGCCAACTGGCCGAGGTTCATCTCGGGGATGATGACTCGCCGGTACCGGCGCAGCACTTCACCGGTATTAGCCGGGAACGGATTCAGGTGGCGGAGATGCGCCTGAGCCACGTGGTGGCCTTCCTCGCGAATCTTTCGGCAAGCCGCCGAAATCGGTCCGTAGGTAGAGCCCCAGCCCAACACCAAGACGTCGGCTTCGCCCGTCGGGTCGTCGACCGCTAGCGGGTCAATACTGGCGGCGATCCCGTCCACCTTGGCCTGCCGGGTACGCACCATGTGGTCGTGGTTGTCAGGGTCGTAGGAGATCGCGCCGGTGACGTCAGCCTTTTCGATGCCGCCGATACGGTGCTCCAAGCCCGGTGTACCTGGCACCGCCCATGGCCGGGCCAACGTATCCGGGTCACGCAAGAACGGCTGGAAGACCGGCTCGCCGTTGTCGTCGGTGTCGTTCGGCTCGCTGGCGAAAGTGACGCTCAGATCGGGTAGTGCCGTCAGGTCGGGCAGTCGCCACGGCTCGGCTCCGTTGGCCAAGTAACCGTCAGACAGCAACAGCACCGGGGTGCGGTAAGTAGTGGCGATGCGAACCGCCTCGATGGCGGCGTAGAAGCAATCGCCAGGGGAGCGGGGGGCAACGATCGGCACCGGGGCCTCGCCGTTGCGGCCGAACATTGCCTGCAGCAGGTCTGACTGTTCGGTCTTGGTCGGCAGACCGGTGGAGGGTCCGCCCCGTTGCACGTCGATCACCAGCAGCGGTAACTCCAGCGCGACTGCCAAGCCCAGCGTTTCGGACTTCAAGGCGAGGCCGGGGCCGCTGGTGGTGGTGACGCCGATAGCGCCGCCATAGGATGCGCCCAGCGCGGCACCGATACCGGCAATCTCGTCTTCCGCCTGGAAGGTGGTGATACCGAACCGCTTGTGACGACTGAGCTCGTGCAGAATGTCCGACGCAGGCGTGATGGGGTAGCTGCCGAGGAACATCCCCAGACCGCTGCGCTGCGCGGCGGCTACTAGGCCGTAGGAGAGAGCCAAGTTGCCAGTGATGTTGCGGTAGACACCTGCGGGCAGTGCGGCCTTGCCGACTTCGTACTGGACGGCAAATGCCTCGGTAGTTTCCCCGAACGACCAGCCAGCTTCCAGCGCGGCTAGGTTGGCTGCCAAAATTTCCGGCTTGCGGCCGAACTTCTCAGTCAGGAAGGCCCGGGTCTGATCGACCGGGCGGCTGTAGAGCCAGGACAACAGCCCAAGCGCGAACATGTTTTTGGCTCGCTCCGCCTCCTTCTTGGTGACGTCGAAGTCAGCCAGCGCTCCGACCGTCAGCGATGTGAGCGGAATCGGGTGCACTGTGAAGGCGTCCAAGGAGCCGTCGGTCAGCGGGTCGGACTCGTACCCGACTTTCTGGATGGCGCGCTTGCTGAACTCATCGGTGTTGACGATGACGGTCCCGCCACGAACGAGGTCATGGAGGTTGGCTTTGAGCGCAGCGGGGTTCATAGCCACCAGGACGTCCGGTGCGTCGCCTGGGGTCATGATGTCGTGATCGGCAAAGTGGATCTGGAAGGCCGAGACGCCGGGCAGGGTGCCGGCTGGTGCGCGAATCTCAGCCGGAAAGTCCGGCAGGGTGGATAGGTCGTTGCCGAATGACGCGGTCGCTGAGGTGAACCGGTCACCAGTCAGCTGCATGCCATCGCCGGAATCCCCAGCGAATCTGATGACTACGTCGCTCCTGCGCTCGGTCTTTTTCACCACGCGTTCCTCGTTTGGTCAGGGCCCGGGACGGGATGACGTAATTGTGCCCTATGAATAGCCATGCTCCGAGCCGGGAATCACCCGAATTCGGTGATATTAGTCCTAGCGAGGTAACAGTCGGACAGGAAACTAGGTCCGGGGCCGGATCACCGGACGGCAGTCGCAGTGGTTAGCGGTAGTTGGTGAACTGCACTGCGAAGTCGAGATCTTCGCCCTTCACCAGCGAGATCACCTCCTGCAAATGGTCCCTTTTCTTGCCCGAAACCCGCAACTCATCGCCTTGAATCTGCGTCTTGACGCCTTTAGGCCCCTCATCGCGGATCAGTTTGGCGAGCTTCTTTGCTTGTTCAGAAGTGAGACCGGACTGCAGGGTCGCAGCGAGGTGATACTCCTTGCCCGACAATCGCGGCTCGCCAGCTTCCAAGGCCTTCAAACTGATTCCGCGCTTGATCAGTTTGTCTTTGAACACCTCAAGAGCAGCGAGAACTCGATCTTCGGTACTCGCCTGCAGCGCGACGGCGGTGCCTTCACCCGCCTCGATCTGGGCGCCGGTGTTCTTGAAATCCCAACGCTGCCGCAGTTCCTTCGCTGTTTGATTGACGGCGTTGTCCAGTTCTTGGGTGTCTACTTTGGACACAATGTCGAAGCTACTGTCGGCCATAGTCCCTCCTCGTCCTTCCCCGGGTCGGTTCCCAGCGGGGTTCGCCAGCGAGTCCGAGCGCGCCCTGCCGCCTATTCTGGCAGTCGCGAGGCCTTCAGTGCAGCCACCACCCCCGTGGAAAGCGAGGCGCCCAGTTGCGGCCACTGTTCCTCCGAAACCGGTGGGACGCTACAGTGAGGAGTCGCCCACGGCGGGTTGCCCGAGCGGCCAAAGGGAGCAGACTGTAAATCTGCCGGCTCTGCCTTCAGTGGTTCGAATCCACTACCCGCCACCAACCGTCCAGTCGATGCTGGACTGCTGCAGTTGTGGATTGCTACCCCAGTCGTAGTACTCTGGCTGTCGCCCGCCCCGATAGCTCAGTCGGCAGAGCGTCTCCATGGTAAGGAGAAGGTCTAGGGTTCGATTCCCTATCGGGGCTCCATGTTGCCCAGTGCAACAGGTGCGTGTCGCAACCGCGGCACATAACAGCAGAACGGGTGGCTGCGACCCCGCTGGGGAGTCGTTGCTATCAGGCGGAGTAGCTCAGTCAGGTAGAGCAAGCGGCTCATAATCGCTGTGTCGTGGGTTCAAGTCCCGCCTCCGCTACCGCAACTGACCGAAGCAGAAAGGCAGTCAGATGGCCAAATCGAGCGATGTGCGTCCCAAGATCACCATGGCGTGTGTGGATTGCAAGGAACGCAACTACATCACCAAGAAGAACCGCCGCAACGATCCTGATCGACTAGAGGTCAAGAAGTTCTGCCGGCGCTGTAACTCCAGCACCCTGCACCGCGAGACTCGCTGACGCTAAGTTGTCATCCACCCCTGCCTCGACGCCGTCCTCCCGCTAGGTTCGGAAGGGGACCGAGGAGGCAACTGTGGGGCGACTCGACAATCGGGTAGCAATAGTTACCGGTGCTGGCCGGGGTATTGGCCGCGCGACAGCATTACGACTCGCCCGCGATGGTGCGGCTGTCGTGGTCAATGACATCGACGCTGAGCCTGCCAACGAAACCGCTGACTTGGTGACTGCCGAGGGCGGCCGAGCGATGTCACACACCGCAAACACCGTCGAGCTAGCGGCTGCCGAGCAACTCGTTGCGGATGCCGTCGCCGAGTTTGGCCAACTCGACATTGTGGTGAATAACGCGGGCACCACCCGCGACAAAATGTTTCACGGCATGGACGATGATTTGTTCGACTTCGTGCTGGATACCAACTTGCGCACCGCGTACCACACCACGCTGGCGGCCATGCCTCAGTTACGCGAGGTGGCCAAGCGCGAGATTGCCGAGCAAGGTCGGCCTGCCTACCACCGAAAGGTGGTCTTTACTTCCAGCGTTGCGGCCTTGATGGGTAACCCCGGTCAGTTCAACTACACCGCGGCTAAGGGTGCGCTGATTGCAGTGACCAAGACCTTGGCGCGAGAACTGGGGCCGTTCGGTATCAACGTAAATGCAGTGGCGCCCGGTTTCGTAGAAACTAGGCTCACTGCTGCCAAGAAAGAAGGCGAAACCTACGGTATCCCCGACCAAATGCGAGATATGGCGCGAGCAATTATTTCGCTAGGGCGGCTGGGTGAACCAGAAGACATCGCCAATGTGACCGCATTTCTCGCCTCACCTGATTCCGACTTTGTTTCGGGAGTCACGATTCCGGTTTCCGGGGGGCAGTTGGGCGGTATGTGATGCCGCTGGACCACAGTTATCTGGGCAAGGAATACCCGACCACACCGGCGTATCAGGTGGGTAGGGAGCATATTCGTGACTACGCCGCCGCCATTGGCGACCTCAATCCGGCCTACCACAACGTTGATGCCGCACGGGAACTAGGACATCGTGATCTGATCGCACCACCCACCTATCCCTTCACGTTGACAATGCGCGCGATGACTACTGCAGTGCTCGATCCCGATTTGGGATTGCACTACGGTCAAGTGGTTCACGGCGAGCAGTCCTTTGACTACGTTCGGCCGGTCACCGCTGGCGATGAACTGGTGGTGCAGGCGCGAATCGCAGCTATTGAAGTAAAAGGGATTAACGAGTTGCTCACTACCGAGTGCCGAGTGGAGACGGTGACTGGGGAGCTGGTGGTGACCACCCGAGAGGTGATCGTGTCGCGGGGGACTGCGGTATGAGTGCGCTGATTGACTACGACGACGTCGCGGAAGGCGATCCGCTGCCAGGACTACGGCTGCCGCTGCGTCGGCTGGACTTGATCATGTACGCGGGCGCAAGCGGTGACTTCAACCCCATCCATTGGAGTGAGCGCATCGCCACGTCGGTGGAGCTGCCGAACGTGATTGCTCACGGAATGCTCACGATGGCGGTTGCGGCCCGGGTAGTTACCGAGTGGGTGGGGGACCCCGGAGCGATCACTTCGCTGTCCGGCCGGTTTGTTCGACCGGTGCCTATCCCGGATGACGATGTGGGGACCGAAATCCGAGTTACGGCAGCGGTTGCGGCGAAGTTGCCGGACCGGCAAGTTCGAATCGAGTTGGTAGCTGTCATTGACGACGCCGATGAGGCGATTGTTCTTGATCGCGCCGAGGCCATCGCGCAGTTGTGACGGGCGGTTACCGGTCGCTCCCCGACAGTTGGATGCCGTCGTGGGCCGGCGGCTCTACGATGTACGGATGACGCAGTCGGCCAACGCGACCTTCGCCAGTGACTCGCTGGCAGCGCACACGACGTTGCGAGTGGGGGGCCGAGCCGGCAACCTCGTCGTTGCCGATACTGACGAGCAAGTAGTCGCGGCAGTTGCGGCTGCCGACGCGGCGGGTGAACCCCTGCTGGTCTTGGGTGGCGGTAGCAACGTTGTGATTAGTGACGACGGTTGGCCGGGAACCGTCCTACTCATTCGTACTCAGGGCATTGCGAAGACCGACTCCTGCGGCGCCGGAACTGTGGGAGTGGCTGCCGGAGAAGACTGGGACTCGGTGGTGTTTTGGGCAGTCGGTCACGAACTGGCCGGTGTTGAATGCCTAGCTGGCATCCCCGGAAGCGCCGGAGCCACGCCGATCCAAAATGTGGGGGCCTACGGTCAAGAAGTTGCCGATTCGCTGCAGCGGGTGCGGGTCTATGACCGGGTAGCGCGGGAACAGCGGGTGCTCAGCAGCCGAGAATGTGAGTTCGGCTACCGCGACAGTTGGTTCAAGCGGCATCCCGATCGCTATGTGGTGCTCGAAGTGGAGTTTCGCTGGGAGGCTTCGCCGACGTCGAAGCCGATTCAGTACAGCGAATTGGCGCTGCAACTGGGGGTGGGAATCGGCGATCGTGCCCCGCTACCGCAAGTCAGAGAAGCAGTGTTGGCATTGCGACGGCGCAAAGGCATGGTGCTGGATGATGCTGACCCAGATACCTGGAGCGTCGGTTCGTTTTTCACCAACCCGATTGTGGATCGGGATGTAGTGGATAGGTTGCCGGAAGCGGCGCCCAAGTTCCCGCTGGGAGATGGTCGCTACAAGACGTCTGCCGCGTGGCTGATCCAAGAGTCCGGCTACGAGCCGGGATATCGGTTGGGAGCGGCGGGGCTGTCCGGCAAACACACGCTGGCCATTACCAACCGTGGTGAGTCGTCGGCGGCTGATGTGATCGCGCTTGCCCGCCAGGTACGTGATGGTGTGGTGGGGCAGTTCGACATCGAACTTGTCCCCGAACCGGTGCTGGTGGGCTGCTCGCTCTAGCCGAGCCGCCTCGCAGCGGCGCGCCGGACTAGGTGAGTAGTTCGGCCATCCGACCCACTCCGGTGGCGATGTCCTCATCACCGAGAGCGTAGGACAGCCGCAGATATCCGGGAGTGCCGAAGGCCTCGCCCGGGACTACCGCTACTTGCGCCTCATCCAAAATGATTTCGGCCAGTTCGGTCGTCGTTGTCGGGGTCCGGCCCGCGATCTGTTGTCCGAGTAGACCCTTGACCGACGGGTAAGCGTAGAAGGCGCCTTCCGGCATCGGACATTCCACTCCTGGGATGTCGTTCAGCAGACCCACGATCAACTGGCGACGCCGATCGAAGGCTTCGCGCATCTGCGTCACCACGGTCAGATCACCACTCACTGCGGCGAGCGCAGCTGCCTGGGCGACATTGCAGACGTTGGAGGTGGCGTGTGATTGCAAGTTGGTGGCTGCCTTGACTACGTCAGCTGGTCCGATCAGCCAGCCCACTCGCCAACCAGTCATCGCGTAGGTCTTGGCCACGCCGTTCACCACGACACAACGATCTTGCAGATCCGGGGTGAGCACCGGCATGGAACTAAATTCGGCATCGCCGTAGACCAAATGCTCGTAGATCTCGTCGGTGACCACCCAGAGTCCCCGATCGGCTGCCCAACGGCCGATCGCTTCCACCTCAGCGGGAGAGTAGACCGCTCCGGTGGGGTTGGACGGTGAAACAAAAACCAGCAGCTTGGTTTTGTCGGTGACGAACTGCTCCAGTTGCGCGACGCTGGTGCGGTAACCGGTGGTCTCATCGGTGGGGACCTCGACGGTGACGCCGCCGGCCAGCGCAATCGACTCGGGGTAGGTGGTCCAGTAGGGGGCCGGCAGGAGCACCTCATCGCCGGGATCTAGCAGCGTCGCGAAGGTGTTGTAGAGCGCCTGCTTGCCGCCATTGCTCACCAAGACCTGATTGGGGGCAACCTCGAGGCCGGAATCCCGTAGCGTTTTGGCCGCAATCGCCTCTTTCAGGGCAGGTTGACCGCCCGCTGGCGAGTATCGGTGGCTTTTCGGATCACTCGCGGCAGCAACTGCGGCTGCCACGATGTAGTCGGGGGTGGGAAAGTCTGGTTCACCGGCCCCGAATCCGATCACGGGGGCGCCCGCCGCCCGCATAGCCTTGGCTTTAGCGTCCACCGCGAGGGTGGCTGATTCGGCGATATCGCCGATCCTGCGTGAGACCCGAGAGTGCATGCGTCTATCCTGACAGACGACAATCATTGGTCGGGGCCGCGCCCGGATGACGCGAATAGTCGAACGGGATTGGACCCGGCACCCGTTGGCATCTACACTCAATGCCGGTGTGTCATCATCCTGCTCGCTTGCTAGCGGCCGACTTGCAGTCGGACAACGGTCAGGCGGACGACGGTTAGACAGTCAGCATCCTGTTGACTAGCGTCCGACGGGTGGGCTGTGACTCAGCACAGGGTCGTAGCTCAACTGGTAGAGCACCGGTCTCCAAAACCGGCGGTTGGGGGTTCAAGTCCCTCCGGCCCTGCTCAGTCCGATGGCACTAGACCGTCAGCGAAGTGAGGGTATGAAGTGAGCGATACCGGAGCGCCGAGCGCCGACCGGGAGAAACTCGGCTTTTTTGGCCGAATCTCTCTTTTCGTGCGCGAGGTAATCGCTGAACTGCGGAAGGTCATCTGGCCGACCCGCAAGGAGTTGATCACCTACACCGGTGTGGTGATCGTCTTCGTGCTGATCATGGCGGGGATCATTGCCCTGCTGGACTTTGTGTTCGGCCAGGGCGTTCTCGCCCTGTTCGGCAGTGAATAGCGAGCGACAAGGAATAGAGCAACAAGTGTCAGAACAGTCCACGCAGCCGACCGACGGTGTTCGGGAGGAGAGCGTCGAACCTGGATCCTCCGAGGAGGCCAGCGTGCCAGCAGCTGAAGAGAGTGCGGTGGCAGCGGCGGAAGCAGCCATAGTGATGGAGGCCGCCGTTGAGTCGGCTGTCGTAGAAGAGGCCGCCGCTGAGGTGGTAGCAGAGGCCGCCGCCACGGGAGCAGCTATCGAGGAAGCCGCGGCGGAAGCATTAGCGTCTGCCGACACCCCCGCGGCCGCCGCTGAGGTCGTCGCGGAGGCGGTGATCGCTGAAGCTGCCGTTGCGGAAACCGTTACGGAAGCCGTAGCTGAGGTCGTCGTCGCGGAAGCCGCGATCGAAGAGGCCGCCGAAGAGGCGTTGGAAGAAATCGACCTGGCTGAGTCGTTGAGCATGCTGCCGGGCGACTGGTACGTCATTCACTCTTACGCTGGCTACGAGAAGCGCGTCAAAGCGAATCTAGAGAAGCGCAGCGAAACCCTGAACCTGGAAGACCGCATCTTCCAGGTGGAAGTTCCGGAAGAAGAGGTCACCGAGTTCCGCAAAGGTGAGCGCAAGAAGGTCCGTCGGATCAAACTGCCCGGCTACGTGCTAGTACGGATGGACCTCGACGATGACACCTGGGGCGCGGTCCGCCACACCCCCGGCGTGACTGGCTTCGTCGGCAGCGCCAACGACCCGATCCCGTTGAGCTTGAGCGAGGTCGTCAACATGCTCGCGGAGCCGGAGCCGAGCAAGCCTGCAGAGGAGCAAGTGGCTGAGGCTGGCGTCGAGATTGAGCAAGGCGGGACGGCCGCGCCACAGCCGGTTGTGACCTCCGATTACTCTGTAGGGGACGTAGTGACGGTCGTGGATGGTCCGTTCGCAACGCTCCAGGCCACGATTTCGGACATCAGCACCGAATCAGCCAAACTCACCGCAATGGTCGAACTGTTCGGTCGGGACACCCCGGTCGAGTTGCGGTTTGACCAGGTGGAACGCACCTGACCCCCCGTCCGACAACAAGGTAGGAAAGATGGCTCCGAAGAATAAAAAGGTTGCCGGCCTTATCAAACTGCACATTCAAGCCGGGCAGGCAAACCCGGCCCCGCCGGTTGGCCCCGCGCTGGGTCAGCACGGCGTGAACATTATGGAGTTCTGCAAGGCTTACAACGCAGCGACCGAAAATCAGCGCGGTGAAGTGATTCCCGTGGAGATCACGGTCTACGAGGACCGCTCGTTCGACTTCATCACCAAGACGCCACCGGCGGCGAAGTTGGTACTGAAGGCTGCCGGGCTCAAGAAGGGCTCGGGTGAACCGCACCGCGACAAGGTCGGCTCCATCACCCGCGATCAGGTTCGACAGATCGCGGAGACCAAGATGCCGGACCTAAACGCCAATGACATTGACGCCGCCATGAAGATCATCGAAGGGACCGCCCGCCAGATGGGCGTGACCGTCGAGGGCTGAACCGCCCACCAACCCAGTGGCAGGGCCGCCGTGGCCCGCTGACCACGACTGTGAGGAGACACAGATGAAGCACGGAAAGAAACACAACGCCGGTGTCGAGCGAATCGATGCGGGTCGGCTGTATGAGCCGGCCGATGCCGTAGGGCTCGTCAAGGACATTGCCCCCGAGAAGTTCGACGCCACCATCGAGGTGTCGGCTCGACTCGGCGTGGATCCCCGCAAAGCGGATCAAATGGTTCGCGGCACCGTCAACCTGCCGCACGGCACCGGTAAGACTGCGCGGGTTCTGGTCTTCGCAGCTGGTGAAAAGGCCGAAGAGGCTCGCGCTGCCGGAGCCGACTTTGTCGGTAGCGACGACATGATCGAGAAGGTATCGGAGGGCTGGACCGGATTCGATGCCGCAGTCGCCACCCCGGACATGATGGGCAAGGTCGGCCGGCTGGGTCGGGTGCTCGGCCCGCGCGGCTTGATGCCGAACCCCAAAACCGGCACGGTCACCATGGACGTCGCCAAGGCGGTTGAGGAGATTAAGGGTGGCAAGATCGAGTTCCGGATCGACAAGCACTCGAACTTGCAGTTCATAATCGGCCGTAAATCCTTCTCTGCCGAGCAACTTGCTGACAACTTTAACGCTGCGCTGGAGGAAGTGCTGCGGTTGAAGCCGTCGAGTGCCAAGGGCCGCTACCTGAAGAAGGTTGTGGTCTCGAGCACGATGGGACCCGGTGTACCGGTTGATCCCGCCAGCATCCGCAGCAGCGCGGAACCTGCCAACTGAATCAACCCCCAGCGTTGGCTGGCGGCCGGTTTTGACCTAGCCGCCACCACCGCGTAACCTGAATGCAGCCGAAGACCGCTGGCCGTCATACGACCGAAAGCCCCTTAGGGCGACCCGCGCAGGTGGAACAGTGTTCCCGGGAGACCGGGTCGCTTCCGGCAGTGCCGGACAGTCGAGCTGTGCCGACCAGTGGTCCGAACGAAAGGACCCCTATGTCGCGGGCCGACAAGACTAAGGCAGTTGCCGATCTCACTGAGCGTTTCCGCTCCGCTTCTGGTGCCGTGCTCACCGAATACCGTGGTCTATCCGTCGCCGAACTGCGCGAACTGCGCAGTGCGCTGCGCGGCCACGCCGAGTACATCGTCGTCAAGAACACTCTTACCCAGATTGCGGTCAAGGAGGCCGAAGTCGAAGGTATGGCCGACATGCTGGTTGGCCCGTCGGCGATCGCTTTCATCACTGGCGACCCGGTCGAGGCGTCCAAGGGGCTGAAGGAGTTCGGCAAAGAACATCCGGCGCTATTGGTCAAGGGTGGCTATCTTGATGGCAGCCCGCTAACCCCCGACGAAATCAACAAGTTGGCCGACCTGGAGTCGCGCGAGGTACTGCTGGCCAAGTTGGCTGGCGCCATGAAGGGCTCTATGTCCCAGGCCGTGTCGCTGTTTGCTGCGCCACTGGCCCAAACTGCCCGCTCGCTAGAGGCGCTTCGCGCCAAGGCGGAGGCAGATCCCACAGTCCTCGGTGGTGCTGGCGAGCCAGCAGCTGCCGCGGCGGCCGAGCCGGAAGTGGCGGCCGAAGAAGAAACCAAGACCACGGCTGGTGACGAGCCAGCCGCTGCCGACGAGGCTCCGGCCGCGGAGGCACAGGAGGGCTGACGCCCTGACCCATCCGCCGTCGGCGACGACGGTCCGTCACGGAGTCCGGCCCCCCGCCGGAGCAACTAGAAAGGAACGCCAACATGGCGAAGCTCAGCACTGATGAATTGCTGGATGCATTCAAAGAGATGACGCTGGTCGAACTCAGCGAGTTCGTCAAGCAGTTCGAGGAAACGTTTGAGGTGACCGCCGCCGCACCGGTCGCGGTTGCAGCTGCCGGTGTTCCGGCAGCCGGAGGCGACGCCGATGGCGCCGCTGCCGAGCAGGACGAGTTTGACGTTGTCCTGGAATCGGCCGGCGACAAGAAAATTCAGGTCATCAAGGAGGTCCGCGGACTGACTGACCTGGGTCTGAAGGAAGCCAAGGATCTGGTTGAGGGTGCGCCCAAGGCGGTCCTCGAGGGTGTCGACAAGGAAGCAGCCGACAAGGCCAAGGAAGCGCTGGAAGGCGCTGGTGCCACCGTTTCGGTGAAGTGACCTAGCCGGCCGCTACTGGCCGGTTCGCGATGGGGTAGTCCGGTTATCCGGGCTGCCCCATCGGCTTTTCTGGGCGGTGTTTCGGGCGGTACCGCAAGAAACTGCGGCCGATTGGGGTGTATCGCTTGACTCCGATTTCCTGTCCGACCATCATCGAGTCACCTCCACCGTGCGGCGGTGGACCAGGGATCGAAAATTTTCGGTCCTCTCTAGACATGCGCCAAAAATGCCCGTAGTGTTAGTGGTTGCGTCCCATATCAGATGAACCCCCGGCCACCGGTGTGCCCACAGCCGCGCAGGCACTCCCGGTTCCGGAGCATCTCGGTAGCGTCGTCCGAGATGAATGGTGCGGGTAGGGACGGGTCGGTGTCGCGCGAACTTGGGAAGGACCCTTCTTGACCGCCACGCTTCCTTCTGAAAGCAATACTGGTTCCACCCGCGTCTCTTTCGCTCGTATTCGCGAGCCGTTAGAGGTCCCCGATCTGCTGAGTTTGCAGATCGACTCCTTTGACTGGCTGGTGGGCAACGAACATTGGCAGGCTCGACTCGAAGCTGCCCGCGCCGAAGGGCGCGACGACGTACCGGAAAAGTCCGGTATGGAGGAAGTGTTCGAAGAGATCGGCCAGATCAGCGATTCGCAGGGCAACATGTCGCTCAGCTTCGATGATTTCTATCTCGAAGAGCCGAAAAAGTCGGTTGATGAGTGCCGGGAAAAGGACCTCACCTACGCGGCGCCACTGTTCGTGACGGCGACCTTTGAGAACACTGAGACTGGCGTCAGCATGAGCCAGACGGTCTTCATGGGTGACTACCCGCTGATGACGGACAAAGGTACGTTCATCATCAACGGCACCGAGCGGGTCGTCGTGTCCCAGCTCGTGCGGTCGCCAGGCGTGTACTTCGAGTCTTCGGTCGATAAGACCACTGACAAAGATGTGTTCGTGGGTCGAGTGATTCCAGGTCGTGGCGCTTGGCTTGAGTTCGAGATCGATAAAAAAGACATCGTCAGCGTCCGGTTGGACCGCAAGCGCAAGCAGAACGTGACCGTGCTGTTGAAGGCGCTGGGTATGACTCCGGAGGAAATCCAGGAGCGATTTGGCCAGTACGAGTCGATCATGCGGACCCTTGAGAAGGACACCGTCACCACCCAGGATGAAGCGTTCTTGGACATTTACCGCAAGATGCGACCCGGCGAACCGCCCACTGTGGACAACGGTCGGAACCTGTTGGACAACTACTACTTCAACGACAAGCGCTACGACCTAGCCAAGGTCGGCCGCTACAAGGTCAACAAGAAGTTGGGCCTCGACCTGCCGTTGACCGAGGTTGTGCTGACGGTCGAGGACATGGTTGCCACTATCGACTACCTGGCTGCGCTTCACGCCGGTCAGCAGACGCTGGAGAGCCCGCGCGGCGAAATTCCGGTAGAGACCGATGACATCGATCACTTCGGGAACCGTCGACTGCGCACTGTTGGTGAGTTGATCCAAAACCAGATCCGCACCGGCTTGACTCGGATGGCGCGACTGGTGGGCGAGAAGATGGGTACCAGCGATGTGGAGGCCATCACGCCGCAGTCGCTGATCAAGATCACTCCGCTGAACGCCGCTATCAAGGAATTCTTCGGTACTTCGCAGCTGTCGCAGTTCATGGACCAGACCAACCCACTGGCCGGGCTGACCCACAAGCGTCGACTGTCGGCGTTAGGTCCGGGCGGTCTGTCCCGTGAGCGGGCTGGCTTCGAAGTTCGTGACGTACACCCCTCGCACTACGGCCGGATGTGCCCGATCGAGACTCCGGAAGGTCCGAACATCGGCCTGATCGGTTCGTTGGCTACCTACGGTCGCGTGAATCCGTATGGATTCGTCGAAACCCCGTACCGCCGCGTGGTGGAGGGAGTGGTCTCCGACTCGGTCGACTATCTGTCTGCGGACGAAGAGGATCGTCACGTGATCGCGCAGGCCAACTCTGCGCTGAATGCTGACGGCACCTTCGTGGACGAGCGCGTACTGGTTCGTCGTCGTGGCGGGGAAGTGGACTACGTGCACGGCACTGACGTGGATTACGTGGATGTTTCCCCGCGCCAAATGGTGTCGGTTGCGACCGCCATGATCCCGTTCTTGGAGCATGACGATGCCAACCGCGCGCTGATGGGCTCCAACATGCAGCGGCAGGCAGTGCCGTTGCTGCAATCCGAGGCGCCGCTGGTCGGTACTGGCATGGAGCGTCGGGCAGCAAAGGATGCCGGCGACGTTGTTGTGGCTTACGAGGACGGCACCGTGATTGAGGTGTCGGCAGACCTGATCTCAATCGAGACTGAAGACGGTTCGATTCGCGACTACGGCTTGCACAAGTTTCGTCGTTCTAATCAGGGCACCAGCTATAACCAGAAGCCAATCGTCTCGGTGGGACAGCAGGTTCTCGGCGGCGATGTCATCGCTGACGGTCCCTCCACCGATGAAGGTGAGTTGGCGCTTGGCAAGAACCTGCTCGTGGCATTCATGCCGTGGGAAGGTCACAACTACGAGGACGCCATCATCTTGTCGGAGCGGCTTGTCCGTGACGACGTGTTGTCCAGCATCCACATCGAGGAACACGAAGTGGACGCGCGGGATACCAAGTTGGGACCGGAAGAAATCACCCGGGACATCCCCAACCTGTCTGATGAAGCGCTTGCGGAACTCGACGAGCGCGGCATTGTGCGAGTTGGCGCTGATGTGCAGTCCGGCGACATCCTGGTGGGTAAAACCACGCCGAAGGGCGAGACAGAGCTCACGCCAGAGGAGCGGTTACTGCGGGCAATCTTCGGTGAGAAAGCTAAGGAAGTTCGCGACACTTCGCTGCGCGTTCCCCACGGTGAGAGCGGCAAGGTAATCGCCACGCAAATGTTCGACCGGGATGACGGCGACTCCGAGCTATCGCCGGGCGTCAATCAGATGGTTCGGGTTCACGTGGCCCAAAAGCGCAAGATCACCGAAGGTGACAAGCTCGCTGGCCGCCACGGAAACAAGGGTGTTATCGCCAAGATCCTGCCGGTGGAAGATATGCCGTTCCTTGAGGACGGCACTCCGGTCGACGTGGTCCTTAACCCGCTGGGTGTGCCACGCCGGATGAATCTGGGTCAGATTCTGGAGACTCACCTCGGCTGGGTGGCCCAGTCCGGGTGGGACGTCCCCGCTGGGATTGCGGACGACAGCGGTATTCCCGAAGCAGTACGTGCGGCAGCCCCAGGAACCAATGTCGCCACTCCGGTGTTCGACGGTGTTCAGGGTGAGGCATTGGGTGCGTTGATGGATCACGCCCGTCCCGATGAGGACGGTCAGGTCTTGGTCGGCCGGGACGGTAAGGCGCGGTTGTTCGACGGCCGCTCCGGTGAACCGTTCCCGGATCCGGTGTCGGTGGGTTACATCTACATCCTGAAACTGCTGCACCTCGTGGATGACAAGATCCACGCGCGCAGCACCGGCCCCTACTCGATGATCACGCAGCAGCCGCTGGGCGGTAAGGCCCAGTTCGGTGGCCAGCGGTTCGGCGAGATGGAGGTCTGGGCGCTGGAGGCCTATGGCGCCGCCTACGCGTTGCAGGAACTGCTCACGATCAAGTCCGATGACACCCACGGCCGCGTGAAGGTGTACGAGGCCATCGTGAAGGGCGAGAACATTCCGGAGCCAGGCATTCCGGAATCGTTCAAGGTGCTGGTGAAGGAAATGCAGTCGCTGTGCCTCAATGTTGAGGTGTTGTCAGCGGACGGTATGGCCATTGAGATGAGGGACTCCGAGGAGGACCTATATCGCACCGCCGAGGAACTCGGCATTGACCTGTCTCGCAAAGAGTCGGCTTCCGTCGACGACATCTAACTAGGCGGCGGGGCTATGAGCCCCGCCGCACCCACAGCTATATAACGACCGCCGGACGAGAGGGAGTACAAAGTGCTCGACGTCAACTACTTCGATCAACTACAGATTGGCTTGGCCACCGGAGACGATGTTCGCGCGTGGTCTCACGGTGAGGTGAAAAAGCCAGAGACCATCAACTACCGGACGCTGAAGCCAGAGCGGGACGGGCTGTTCTGCGAAAAAATCTTCGGCCCGACCCGGGACTGGGAATGCTACTGCGGCAAGTACAAGCGGGTGCGCTTCAAGGGCATCATCTGTGAACGCTGTGGTGTTGAGGTCACCCGAGCCAAGGTGCGCCGCGAGCGGATGGGTCACATTGAGCTGGCTGCGCCGGTCACTCATATTTGGTACTTCAAGGGTGTACCTAGCCGGTTGGGCTACTTGCTCGACCTGGCTCCGAAGGATCTTGAGAAGGTCATCTATTTCGCCGCTCACATGATCACTCGCGTGGATGAAGAGGGTCGTCACGAGGCGCTGCCTTCGTTGGAATCGCGACTGGGCGAAGAGACTGGTCGCATCGAACAGCGCCGTGATGACGAGATCAACAAACGACTCGCCAAGTTGGAAGAGGACCTGGCACAGCTGGAAGAAGAGGGCGCCAAGTCCGACGCGAAGCGCAAGGTCAAGGACGGCGCTGAGCGCGAGATGCGGCAGATTCGTAAGAAGGCCGATGACCGGGTGGACTTCCTGAAGTCAGTCTTTGAGCGGTTCCGTACTCTCGAGGTGCAAAGCCTCGAAGGGGACGAGCGGCTCTACCGGGAGATGGAAGACCGCTACGGTAAGTGGTTCGAAGGGCACATGGGTGCCGCGGCCATCCGGCACCGGCTAGCCACCTTCGACTTGGCCGGTGAAGCAGAGAAACTGCGGGAGATCGTCCGCACTGGTACCGGTGCGAAGAAGACCAGGGCGCTGAAGCGACTCAAGGTGATCTCCGCGTTCCTGAGCACCACGAACTCCCCGCTCGGCATGGTGCTGGACGCGGTACCGGTGATCCCACCGGACCTTCGCCCCATGGTGCAGTTGGACGGTGGCCGATTCGCTACCTCTGACCTCAATGACCTATACCGCCGAGTGATCAACCGCAACAACCGGTTGAAGCGATTGATCGATTTGGGTGCACCCGAGATCATCGTCAACAACGAGAAGCGCATGCTGCAGGAGGCCGTGGACGCGTTGTTCGACAACGGTCGTCGCGGCCGGCCGGTGACGGGGCCGGGTAACCGGGCACTGAAGTCGCTGTCGGACATGCTCAAGGGCAAGCAGGGTCGCTTCCGGCAGAACCTGCTCGGTAAGCGGGTGGATTATTCCGGTCGTTCCGTGATTGTGGTCGGTCCGCAACTCGAACTGCATCAGTGTGGTCTGCCCAAGCAGATGGCACTGGAGCTATTCAAGCCGTTCGTCATGAAGCGTCTCGTGGAACTCGGGCACTCGCAGAACATCAAGGCAGCCAAGCGGCGCGTCGAGCGTGCCCCAGGTGGCGGCCACGCCTACGCCGATGTCTGGGCGGTGTTGGAAGAAGCCATCGCCGAGCATCCGGTTCTACTGAACCGGGCGCCCACGCTGCACCGACTCGGCATTCAGGCCTTCGAGCCGCAGTTGATTGAGGGCAAGGCCATCCAGATTCACCCGCTGGTCTGCACCGCGTTCAACGCTGACTTTGACGGTGACCAGATGGCGGTGCACTTGCCGCTGTCGCCGGAAGCGCAAGCTGAGGCTCGGATTTTGATGCTGTCCAGCAACAACATCCTGTCCCCGGCAAACGGCAAGCCGATCACCACACCGACTCAGGACATGGTGCTCGGCATCTATCACCTGACCGACAGGATCGAGGGCGCCACCGGTGAAGGCCGGGCGTTCACGAGCCCGGACGAGGCGTTGATGGCCTACGACAACGGTGAAATCGATCTGAATGCGCCGATCAAGGTCCGCCTCGTGGCTGAGGAGCCGCCGGCTGGCGCGGAGTTACCTGAAGGTTTCTCCTTCGGCGATGAGTTCGTGTTGGAGAGCACCATCGGCCGCGTACTGTTCAATGAGGCCCTGCCCAGCGACTATCCCTGGGTCAACGAGCAGGTGGACAAGAAAGCCCTGGGCGACCTGGTGAACTGGTTGTCCGAGCGGTACATGAAGATCGAAATCGCCGAGACGTTGGACCGGCTCAAGGAGTTGGGCTTCTACTGGGCGACTCGGTCAGGTGTGACCATCTCTATCGAGGATGTCGTACCGCCGCCGGCGAAGAAAGAAATCCTGGCTGACGCAGAGGCACAGGCTGCAAAGATCGATGCCAAGGTTGAGCTCGGTGCGATGACCGATCAGGAGCGCCGTGAGGAGCTCATCAAGATCTGGACTCGCGCTACTGACGAGGTCGACAAGGCGATGCGCGCCAACCTGCCGACCGACAACAGCATCGCGGAGATGGTGTCCTCGGGTGCTGGTGGTAACTACAGCCAGATTCGACAGATCGCGGGTATGCGTGGGCTGGTAGCCAATCCCAAGGGTGAAACGATTCCGCGTCCGATCAAGGCCAACTTCCGTGAGGGGTTGACGGTGTTGGAATACTTCATCTCCACCCACGGCGCCCGTAAGGGTTTGGCCGATACCGCGCTGCGAACCGCCGACTCCGGCTACCTCACCCGCCGGCTGGTAGACGTGTCTCAGGACCTGATCGTTCGCGATCTGGACTGCCACACCCGGATGAGCCTGGACAAGCCGATTGCAGACGCCGAAGGCAACCTGGTCGACAACGTTGACACCGCAGTCGCTTCGCGGTTGGTTGCAGCGGATGTTGTCGTAGACGGTGATGTTGTCATCCCTGCTGGTGCCCAAATCACCATGCCGTTGATTCGCCAGCTGGTCGCGTCCGGGGTGCAGTCAGTGCGCGTCCGTTCGGTGATGCACTGCAAGAGCCTGTCGGGCATCTGTGCTTCCTGCTATGGCCAGAGCCTGGCCACCGGGCAGTTGGTCGACGTTGGCGAAGCGGTGGGCATTGTGGCCGCGCAGTCCATTGGTGAGCCAGGTACTCAGCTGACGATGCGTACCTTCCACACCGGTGGCGTTGCTGGTGACGACATCACCCAGGGTCTGCCCAGGGTTGTGGAGCTGTTTGAGGCCCGCACCCCCAAGGGTTATGCGCCCATCGCGGAGAAGGCTGGCGTGGTCGAAATCCGGGATACGGACAAGACCCGCAAGGTCGTTGTGCGCGAGGTAGGCGACGAGAACGATCCCGATGCCAAGGAACACAAGGTGTCGAAGCGCTCGGAACTCTTGGTCGAGGACGGTCAAGAAATCGCCGCTGGCACTCAGCTAGTGAAGGGTGTCATTGACCCTAAGGACGTGCTCAAGGTGCAAGGCCAGCGAGCAGTGCAGCGGTTCCTTGTTGACGAGGTGCAGAAGGTGTACCGCAGTCAGGGTGTGTCGATTCACGATAAGCACATCGAGGTCATCCTGCGGCAGATGTTGCGTCGGATCACCATCTTGGACTCCGGGGACTCGGATTTCCTGACGGCTGAGTTGGTGGACCGTGGCCAGTTCGAGAGTGGCAACAAGCTCGTGGTGAGCGAAGGTGGCGAACCCGCCTCTGGCCGCCCGGAGCTGATGGGTATTACCAAGGCCTCGCTGGCGACCGAGTCGTGGCTGTCCGCGGCTTCGTTCCAGGAGACCACCAAGGTGCTCACCGACGCCGCCATTCAGGCGAAGCGGGACAACCTGCAGGGTCTGAAGGAGAATGTGATTCTGGGCAAGCTGATCCCCGCGGGGACGGGCATGCCACAGTACCGCCACATTCGGGTCGATCCGACCGAGGAGGCCAAGGAGGCGATGTACCCGTCGTTTACTACCTACGACGACATCGCTTACCAAGAGGACGGCTTCGGCGAGAGTACCGGCGAGGCAGTTGCTCTCGAGGAGTTCGACACTCGCGGCTACTGATCTGCACCAGCAGCTTCATGTTGACCCCGATCACCCTTGCTGGGTATCGGGGTCAACGCTTTTCGGCCCAATGCGCCAATGCCGGGTTGTGGCGAAGCGCGACCCATACGAAGCAGTAGTGAGGGAGCCAGTGCTGACCGGCTAGGACTGCGGAGCTAGCTAGTTGGAATCGCTTGCATGGGCCAACTCTTGGGCTCGATTCCTGCTGGCTTGGGACAGTAACTTCACGCCAAGGCCCAGCAAGGTCAGATCAAGGATCATTTGTGACATCACCACGAGGCGGGCGGTGTCATTTCCGGGTGAAATCTCACCAAAGCCGACAGTGCTCAACGTCGTGACCGAAAAGTACACCGCGGAAATCTTGCTAGCGATGGAGGTGGTGAATGCCTCAGCGTCGTAGAAGGACAACGAGTAGTAGAGGTAGGCGTAGCCCAGCAGGAGGAGGGCGAAGAGCAGCATGAGCAAGATCACGCCGTCGACCACCGGATGTGATGACCGTGACAGTCGAACGAGTGCCACTGTGAATATCGCCCAGTACGAGGTGAACAGGAAGAAGCACATTATCGACAGCAGGAGTGGGCTACCCGACACATTGATGGGTTGTGCCAGCGCAAACAGGCCGAACAAGATCGCGATTCCCGTAGCGCCAGCGAGCCAGCGCTTTGTCAAGGTGCTGAGCCAGCTGTTGGTTGAGCTGGAGGCCGTTGCTGGTGTCGTCTCGACAAGGTTTTCGGGGCTCTCTGGCATGTGGTTCAGTCTGCCCGGTCTGGCCGTTGATCCTGGGTAAATCGGGAGCATCGGGCGTCGTGGCGAAGTAGTGCGCAGAGCTGGGGCGGCTAGAGTTGAGGTATGCATGCGGTAGTAGTAGCGGAACCTGGCGGACCGGAAACCATGAAACTGGCGGAGGTTCCCGAACCAGTGCCGGGGCCGGGTGAGGTAGTGATCAATGTGACTGCCGCTGGGGTTAATCGCGCTGATTTACTGCAGCGACAAGGGTTCTATCCACCGCCGCCGGGTGCGAGTGAGATCTTGGGATTGGAGTGCAGCGGGACTATCGCATCAACGGGCGCTGCGGCCGATCTCGGTCTGCCCGCCGGGGTGCAGGTTTGTGCACTGCTGGCTGGCGGCGGGTATGCCCAGCAAGTCGCCGTGCCGGCGGGTCAGGTAATGCCGCTGCCAGAGGGGGTAGGGCTTGTCGACGCCGGTGCGTTGCCGGAAGTCGCCTGCACCGTCTACTCCAATCTCGCCATGAAAGCCGGACTCCAGGCAGGTGAGTGGCTCCTGATTCACGGTGGCGGCAGCGGCATCGGCACTTTCGCCATCCAATGGGCCAAGGCCATTGGCGCCAAGGTCATCGCCACGGCTGGGTCACCGGGCAAGGTCGCTGGTTGTCTCACGCTGGGAGCGGATGCAGCTATTGACTATCGGGAGGAGGACTTTGTCTCCCGAGTCAAGGAGATCACGGATGGACATGGCGCCGACGTGATCCTAGATGTCGTGGGCGCGAAGTACCTCGATCGGAATCTGCATTCGCTCGCGATCAGCGGTCGATTGGTGGTTATTGGGTTGCAGGGCGGTACTAATGCCGAACTAGATTTGGGTCGACTGCTGAGCAGACGGGCCACTGTCATGGGCACATCTTTACGCGCTCGGCCCACTGCGGAGAAAGCCGATATTTGCCAGCAGGTGGTTGCGGAGGTCTGGCCGCTGATGGCCGCCGGAAAGATCGAGCCGGTGGTGGAGCGTGCGCTACCGCTTGCGGATGCGGCTGTTGCTCATGAGGAGCTGGCGGCAAGTACTCACTTTGGCAAGTTCCTGCTGCTACCTGAGCGAAATGTCGCCGCCGGGGTGCCGGATCTAGTGCCCAGCGGCCCAGCCAGTTGATACATCACAGGCTGGCTGCGCCCGCTTGCATGGCCCCGGTAAAAGTGGAGTAGGTCACTTGGGGGATTTTCGGCGGTACTGCCTTTGACCGCTGGCCTGCCGTATGAGTATTCTGGTGAACCGTGCCCGGTAACCGCTGGGTACTGCATGGGCCCCGGTCATGGATCGCCTCCCTCGCTTGGGAGGGGAATCAACCATCCGGGCCCAGACCAACCCGTGACTCGGACTGAGTTTCGCTGCTAACTGGCTGCGCGACACACCCGACCGCGTGGAAGGGACAAATCGGACACCCGTCCGATTTGGATGACACCAGCGAGCAACGGACTGGAGAGCACGTGCCCACCATCCAGCAACTGGTCCGCAAGGGCCGGCAGGACAAGATCGCGAAGAACAAGACCCCTGCGCTTAAGGGAAGTCCCCAGCGCCGTGGCGTCTGCACTCGCGTCTACACCACTGCCCCCAAGAAGCCGAACTCGGCGCTGCGGAAGGTCGCCCGCGTGCGGCTGTCCAGCGGCATCGAGGTGACTGCCTACATTCCCGGCGTCGGCCACAACCTGCAGGAGCACTCAATCGTGCTGGTGCGCGGTGGCCGTGTGAAGGATCTGCCGGGTGTGCGTTACAAGATCGTGCGCGGTTCGCTCGACACCCAGGGTGTGAAGGATCGCAAGCAGGCACGTAGCCGCTACGGAGCGAAGAAGGAGAAGGGCTGATGCCGCGCAAAGGTCCCGCCGATAAGCGACCCGTTATCGCTGATCCGGTCTACGAATCTGAGTTGGTGACCCAGTTGGTCAACAAGATCCTGCAGGATGGCAAGCGCTCGACTGCGCAGAGCATCGTCTACGGCGCCTTAGAAGGTGCCGCCGTCAAGACCGAAGCTGATCCGGTGGTGACGCTTCGTCGTGCCATCGACAACGTCAGCCCCACCCTTGAGGTACGTTCCCGCCGGGTCGGCGGCGCCACCTACCAGGTGCCGATTGAAGTTCGCCGAGGGCGTTCCACCACGCTGGCCCTGCGCTGGCTGGTGACCTACGCCCGGGAGCGCCGCGAGCGCACCATGACCGAGCGACTGATGAATGAAATCTTGGACGCGTCCAACGGCCTCGGTGCCGCTGTGAAGAAGCGCGAAGACATTCACAAGATGGCGGAGGCTAACAAGGCCTTTGCCCACTACCGCTGGTAACCCACGAGAACGACGGAGACTGAAGTGGCGACAGAACTGGGCGATGTCCGCAATATCGGCATCATGGCGCATATCGACGCGGGCAAAACCACGACGACCGAGCGCATCCTGTTCTACACCGGCATCAACTACAAGATCGGTGAAGTTCATGAGGGTGCCGCCACCATGGACTGGATGGAGCAGGAGCAGGAGCGTGGCATCACGATCACCTCTGCTGCGACCACCTGTCACTGGCGCGATCACCAGATCAACATCATCGATACGCCGGGCCACGTCGACTTCACTGTTGAGGTTGAGCGTTCCCTGCGGGTGCTCGACGGTGCGGTAGCAGTTTTCGACGGCGTTGCCGGTGTCGAGCCACAGTCGGAAACTGTGTGGCGACAGGCTGATCGCTACCGGGTCCCGCGGATTTGCTTCATCAACAAACTTGACCGTACTGGTGCGGAGTTCCACCGCTGTGTGGACATGATCATCTCTCGGCTCAACGCCACGCCGCTGGTGCTGCAGTTGCCGATCGGCGCTGAGGCTTCGTTCCAGGGCGTCGTCGATTTGGTGTCGATGAAAGCATTGGTATGGCCGGAAGACACCAAGCTGGGCGAGAGCTACGAGGAGCAGGAGATTCCTGATACCCACACCGAAGCTGCCCGGGAATGGCGTGATCGGTTGCTGGAGACTATCGCCGAGAACGACGACGAGATGATGGAGAAGTACCTCGAGGGCGAAGAGCCCAATGTCGAGGAACTAAAAGCCGCCATCCGTCGCGCTACCTTGGCGGACTCGTTGACCCCGGTCTTGTGTGGTACCGCCTTCAAGAACAAGGGTGTGCAGCCGCTACTGGACGCTGTTGTCGACTACCTGCCCTCCCCGCTCGATGTTGAGGCGGTTGAGGGACACAAGGTCGGCGATGAGGAGACTGTCATTCTCCGGGAGCCCAACAGTGACGCCCCGATGTCAGCGCTGGCCTTCAAGATCATGAGTGATCCGCACCTGGGCAAGTTGACCTACTTGCGGGTCTACTCCGGAACTTTGACCGCTGGTGGCAACGTGCTCAACTCTGTGCGTGAGAAGAAGGAGCGCATCGGCAAGATTTACCGGATGCACGCCAACAAGCGTGAGGAAATCGACTCGGTCGGTGCCGGTGAGATCGTTGCAGTAATGGGGCTGAAGCAGTCCACCACGGGCGAGACGCTGTGTGATCAAGGTGACCCGGTAGTGCTGGAGTCCATGACCTTCCCAGCGCCAGTGATTTCGGTGGCGATTGAGCCGAAGACCAAGAGTGACCAGGACAAGTTGGCCACCGCCATCCAGCGGCTGGCAGAGGAGGACCCCACCTTCCAGGTCCGTTCGGATGAGGAAACCGGTCAGACGATCATCTCCGGTATGGGCGAGCTGCACCTTGAGGTGTTGGTAGACCGTATGCGCCGGGAGTTCAAGGTCGAGGCCAACGTAGGTAAGCCACAGGTGGCCTACCGCGAAACCATCACCAAGCCGGTGAAGAAGGTGGAGTACACCCACAAGAAGCAAACCGGTGGTTCCGGACAGTTCGGTCGCGTCATCATCGACGTTGAGCCCACTGGCGGTGAAGGCGACGGTGGCTACGAGTTCGAGAACAAGGTCACCGGTGGTCGTATCCCGCGGGAGTACATCCCCAGCGTGGATGCCGGTTGCCAGGACGCAATGGAGTTCGGCGTGCTAGCCGGTTACCCGATGGTGGACGTCAAGGTAGTACTGCAAGACGGTGCCTACCATGACGTTGACTCCAGCGAGTTGGCCTTCAAGATCGCCGGATCGATGGCCTTCAAGGAAGCCGCCCGTCGAGCGGGGCCAGCATTACTGGAGCCAATGATGGCGGTTGAGGTCATCACCCCGGAAGACTTCATGGGTGATGTGATTGGCGACATCAACTCCCGTCGCGGTCAGGTCCAGGCCATGGATGAGCGTTCGGGAGCCCGCGTGGTCACGGCCACGGTGCCGCTCTCGGAAATGTTCGGCTATGTGGGAGATCTGCGCAGCCGGACTCAGGGCCGAGCGTCGTACTCGATGCAGTTCGACTCCTACGCCCAGGTCCCGAACAGCGTGGCGGAAGAAATTATTGCGAAAGCTCGGGGGGAATAACCCAAACTCTCCAGTGGCTGCGGCTACCGGAGTAACTACAACCAAACATCACAACTGAATCGACAACAAAATAGCTGGAAGCGGATTGATCCCGCTATCAGTGGGAATAGAAACAACAGGGAATGCTCACCCCCAACGAGCACGGCAGCGATCGGATCAGTAACGATCGCCGCCAGCACACGTAACGAGGTCAAGGAGGACCCCAGTGGCGAAGGCGAAGTTTGAACGGACAAAGCCCCACGTCAACATCGGCACCATCGGTCACATCGACCACGGGAAGACGACGCTGACGGCGGCAATCACCAAGGTGCTGCACGACAAGTACCCGGAAATGAACCCTTTCACTCCGTTCGAGGACATCGACAAGGCTCCCGAAGAGCGGCAGCGCGGTATCACCATCTCGATTGCTCACGTTGAGTACGAGACCGAGACCCGCCACTACGCTCACGTGGACTGCCCCGGTCACGCGGACTACATCAAGAACATGATCACCGGTGCCGCTCAGATGGACGGCGCGATCCTGGTTGTGGCGGCCACTGACGGCCCGATGCCGCAGACCAAGGAGCACGTCCTGCTTGCTCGCCAGGTGGGTGTGCCCTCGATCGTAGTGGCGCTGAACAAGTGCGACATGGTCGACGACGAGGAAATCCTCGAGCTGGTCGAGCTAGAGGTGCGTGAGCTGCTGAGCAGCTACGAGTTCCCCGGCGACGATATCCCGGTCGTGAAGGTTGCTGCTTTCCCCGCTCTGCAGGGTGACGAGAAGTGGGGCGAGTCGATTCTCGAGTTGATGGGTCAGGTTGACGAGTACATCCCGACGCCGGAGCGCGACATCGACAAGCCGTTCCTGATGCCGGTGGAGGACGTCTTCACCATTACCGGTCGCGGCACTGTCGTCACCGGCCGCATCGAGCGCGGTGTGGTCAAGGTGAACGAAGAGGTCGAGATCGTGGGCATCCGTCCCGACAAGCAGACCACTACTGTCACCGGTGTGGAGATGTTCCGCAAGCTGCTCGACGAGGGCCAGGCTGGCGAGAACGTCGGACTCTTGCTGCGCGGCACCAAGCGTGAGGACGTCGAGCGTGGCCAGGTTGTGGTCAAGCCCGGCACCACCACCCCGCATACTGACTTTGAGGCCCAGGTCTACATCCTGGCCAAGGACGAGGGCGGTCGTCATACACCGTTCTTCGACTCCTACCGGCCGCAGTTCTACTTCCGCACCACGGACGTGACCGGCGTCGTGACCCTGCCTGACGGCAAGGACATGGTTATGCCCGGTGACGACACCGCGATGAGCGTAGAGCTGATCCAGCCGGTCGCCATGGACGAGGGTCTGCGGTTTGCCATCCGTGAGGGTGGCCGTCACACGCCGTTCTTCAACAACTACCGCCCGCAGTTCTACTTCCGCACCACGGACGTGACGGGCTCCTGCGTGCTGCCGGACGGCGTGGAGATGGTCATGCCGGGCGACAACACCCAGATGACGGTCGAGCTGATCCAGCCGATCGCCATGG
>JAHZLH010000032.1 GCA_022599915.1 Actinomycetes bacterium | reverse complement strand
CGCGTTGGACAGGTCCGCACCTTTACATTTCTTGCCGCATCCGGGGTTGGCTCGTAGTTGCCGACCTTTGGATTTTGCCTTCTTAACCGGCCCGAACTTGGATTTGGATAAGTCCGCTGCAGGAAACTGGCCATGTTTCAGGCTGGCACCTTGCAGTTTCGCGCCGGGCAGTTTCGCGCCATGCGCCTGCACGTGGTTCAGGTTGGCGTAGGTGCCTTTGGCTTTAGTTAGATCGGCGCCACGGAAATCCGCGCCGTGCAGTTTCGCGTTACTGAAGTTCGCTCCCGTCAGATTCCCGTGGTGCTCCGCCTCATATTTCGCCGAAACGCCGCGGCAATCAGCCCCCCGGTCTAGCACACACGTGTTGTCCTTCTTGCCGATCACTCCCAGTTGGTCCGCGGACACCACCGCGGGCGCCAACAACATACTCGCGGTCAAACCACCCGCAGCAACAACACTGGCCAACAATCGAAAACGCATAGCCGCACCCTGCGCCACGATCCAGGGCTATCCCGTAACGAGCGAAATACACATCCGGCGCCGTCACAGTCTCCCGACCCACGAACCGCGTCAGTTGCATCGCAGCAGCCGCCAACGCATCAACATCCAACGCCGCCATCTCCGTAAACCCCTCCGGCTGGATCGCCTTATCAACTGGCGGCAACTCAAACTGACCCCGCCACAAACCCAAAATCAACCGCTCAACCGCTGCAGCGTCCTGCCGCTCCGGTTTCACCGCCACCACAACCCTCCATCCGCGCTTCTGCCATTGCTTTAGTCGTGCGTCTAATCCGATGCCTACCTTCATCAGCCCGTGCCCGTCGTGCCGGATGAGGTAGGTCCACGTTGGGGTTTCGTTGTCGGGTCGCGTTCCGACTTTCGTTGTCTCGGGGTCGCCGTGGTTCTTCCACCTCATGTAGTGCTTGAAGCACCAGCCGCGTGCAGTCTGCCTACCGTTGCATCCGTCAATGCTGCACGGCCCAGGGTCCCGAAGTTCCCTGTAGTGCTTATTGCAGTAGCCCTTCGCATTCTGTTTCCGGTTGCATCCATCCACCGCACACGGTCCTTTCTCGCGCCACTGGCCGTAGTGCCTATTGCAGTAGCCCCGCGCCTTATGTGCGTTGCCGCATCCCTCGATGGCGCACGACCCCGAGTGATGAAGTTCCTTGTAATGCTTCTGGCACCATCCCCGCGCCTTATGTGCGTTGCCGCATCCGTCAATGGCGCACAACCTGACCGGTGGGGGTTCAGCTTTGCCTAACGGGTCGCCGTACCTCTTCCACCGCTTGTAGTGGGTACGACATAACCGGCGCGCAATCACCGGCTGGGTGCATCCGTCAACGCCACAACCACCAGCCCGCGACTGATACCCCGATGACCTCAACGGGTCACCGAACTTCTGCCACCGCCGGTAGTGTTTCTTGCACCACCCGCGCGCATCACGCTTGCTATCGCAGCCGTCAATGCTGCAGACCTCCACCTGACGCACCCACAACGGATCACCATAATTCCGCCACTTGCTGTAGTGCTCAACGCACCACCCCCGTGCGCGGTGCTCACCATCACAACCATCAACCCGACAAACCACCACCTCACCACGCGCAAGCCGAACCGTTGCCAACGGATCACCATTCCGACGCCACCGCTGATAATGGCGATGACACCAGCCGCGGCCGTAATGCACACCATCACAACCGTCAATGCTGCAAACCTTCACAACGCTCCAATCCTGTAGCCAACTACTGCCATCCACCAGCCATCCCCATCACTCTGCGTAGCCACCCGATTGATGTGCCCCAGAACCCCGATCCTGTGTGGGGGATTTATTTCATTCATGGGAGTTCGAGGTCTTGCATGCATGCTACAAAAAACGGGTGTGCTGGTTTTCGTCTGGTTTTGGTTACTTTCTGTGATGTTGGGGTGGTGTGGTCACAGTCCGAGGTCGAGGGCTTTGGCGATGAGTGTCCGTTTGGGTCCGTATGGCGTGAAGCTGCCGTCACCGTTGAGCCGCAACTGGTCGCCTTGGTACAGGAGTCCAGCGCATTCTTTGTGGAAGCGTTGGAGTGTGATTCGTTCGTAGTCGGCGCGTGCTTCTGGTCCTAGCCGTGCGAGGAGTACCCGTTCGCTTATTTGTTTTGCTTTCAGTTGTCGGAGTCTGGTGGATAGGTTGCCTGTTGGTTTCTTGCTGGGTGGTGTGGCTGTTCGGGTGGCTTCAACTGTTGCGTCTGCGTATGCGGGTACGGATACCAGTGACACTTCGCGTAGTTCGGCTGGGCCTCGGGTGACATGCAACTGGTCGTCGATCTCTTCGACGCGGTCTTCGGGTCCGGCAGCGAAGCCAACCGATAGGCCTGTGACGAAGCCTTCGTCGGCTTGCCGGAATGCTTCGGCACCGGCTTCTGATTTCAGATCGAGCTGCCACTTGCACCACAGTCCGTCGGGTTGGATGTCCCATTCGATTGGTTTACCAACGGGGAACTGTTTGTAGTTATGCAACGTGAGCAGTGGTGCGCGTTTACCTGCGCCTCGGGTCACGGATGCTTTGAATGTTTGTGTGGTGAATCTTTCCATGTAGTTGCGTTCGCCGCCGCCGTTGGCGTGTGCCTCGATGTGGTCGATGTCCCATCGTTGGCCGGGGATGATGAGGCGGCCGCAGAAGTGGCAGACCACTTCGCACGCTTCGATCAATGGTTTGAATTGTTGTCTGATTCGTTGTGCTCGTCTTCCTCCCCATTGGCGGCCGGTCATTGTTTCGGCCGGTATCGGACGGAGTCGCGGTCATAACCGTCGCAGAGGCAGCCACCCTCCAGGCTGTCGACTGCGACTTGGAGCATCCCCGGTTTGGGGATTGGGTTGCGTCGCCTGACTGACCAGTACTCCAACTAGCAGCCGCAAGACGGGAGACCGCAGGGGCCTCTCCTGACTCGCAGTCGCTTATGGCCGCCGCCGATTTCGACGTATTGGCCGGTCATGGGCCCGCACACCAGGGGCGGGCGGATTCGTCTTGTAGACGGCGGCAGGGAACTCGAGCCCCACCGATGAAGGTGTAGTCAGGGGAGTAGCCCGGGTCAAGGCCCTGTCAGCCGATTTCTCGCCACCAGCGGTAGGTGCAAACGGTATCGAGCCAGTCTGTCGCTTCTTCTTGGCTGAGCATGAAACCGTTCTCCTCTGCAGTTAGGCGAAAGTACCGAGGGGATTCTGGGGTTTTTGGCTTGCCGTTACGAAGGTCGCAGTAACGCCATGGCGACGAACCGTATAACCCTTGTTCCAAGTCGATCTGTCGCCAGGCTGCTTCCGCTTGCTGGTCCTGGGCGTTGCAACCTGTGAGCAGGAAACCGGCGAGCAGAGCTACGCTGGCAACGGTGATCATTCCCAACCAGGACCTGTCGTCGGCTGCTGCAGTCTTGCGTGAGGACATAGTTGTGATGCTATCGGCTGCCTGGGGTCGCTTGCTCGTCTCTGGATAGGAAACGTGGTGCCGGCGGGCCTGGTGTTGTCGCGACAGGAACTCGCAGATGTGGCGGCACTGCTCCTGATGCCCGCTAACCGTGGCAATAACGGTGACATCAGCCGATGATTGGGGGAGCTTCACCGATGCTGGTGGTGACGCGAATACCGACTACGTGGCGCGGTTGAACGCCGATGGCACCCGCGACGACTCCTTCACGCCACCGACCTTTGCAGGGGTCGGCTCGGTCGAAGCGGTTGCCGGGCTCAATGATGGGAAGTATTTGATCGTGGGGAGCTTCACCGATGCTGGTGGTGACGCGAATACCGACTATGTGGCGCGATTGAACGCTGATGGCACCCGTGACGGTTCTTTCACCTCGCCGGCCGTGAATGCCCTGGTCTATGCCGTTGCCGAGCTTGGTGATGGGAAGTATCTGATTGGGGGGAGCTTCACCAATCAGGTGGCGCGGTTGAATGCCGATGGCAGCCGGGGCACCTCCTTCACCCCGCCAACCCTGAACGGCCCGGTCTACTCCGCCAAGGAGCTCACCGGTGGGAAGTACCTGATCGGGGGCGGCATTACCAATGTCGGTGGCGACCCAAACATCGACCGGGTGGCGCGGCTGTGGTCTGTCGCACCTCCTGGAGCACCGACCGGCGTAACCGCTGCTGCCGGCAACGGCCAGGCAACGGTGTCGTGGAGCGCGCCAGCATCTGATGATGGCGCAGCGATCAAGTCCTACACGGCGACTGCCTCCCCGGGTGGGGCCACCTGCACGACGACATCGACGTCGTGCGTTGTCACGGGCCTGACTAATGGCACGAGCTACACCTTCACTGCCACCGCCATAAACGCCGCCGGCACATCAGTGGCGTCGAGCGTGTCCGCCGGGGTGACACCTGCGGTACCTCCCGCCGCCCCGAGTCCGCCGCCCGCGGCTCCTACGCCACCTGCCACCATTCCACCGCCGGCCCCGAGTCCGCCGCCGGTCGCGGGTCCGACGCCGCCGGTAGCGACCGCCCCTGGCAAGGTCGCCAAGGCAAAGATCAAGGTCAAGAAGACCGGCAAGAGCAAAGGCAAGAGCAAGCGGAGTTATCTACTCACGATCAAAGCGCCAGCCGAGGACGGTGGTGCCGCAGTCACCAGCTACGACTTCCGGATCAAGGCCAAGTCCAAGAAATTGGGAGAAAAGGCATCAGCGAAATGGAGTCCGTGGCGCACCATCGGCAGTGGCGCAGGGGTCACCCGGATGACACAGAAAGTCAATAATTTGCGCACGTACCCACGGGGAACCAAGGTCAAGATTCAGGTCCGAGCCGTTAACGATGTGGCTCCCGGGCCTGCCACCACCGTCAGGACCAAGATCCGATAGCCGCACGTTGCGTCTACCCTCCCAAATCGCTCCGCTCATCTACAGCGCTCATTGACTCCGGCACAAAGTCCGTGGCAGCCACGATCAACAACGTCGGACTCCAACCACGAGGGATCGCGGTGGGCCCCAATGGCAAATGCCTTGATGCAACCAACCGAGGCGACGAAACCGGTCCAGGTTCACTGACCGTGATTGCTGCTTAGTTGAATCAAATAGTCACCGTGACGGTGGGTCGAGAGCCATGAGGAGTGGCTATCGCACCGAATGGGAAGTTCGCCTACGTCACTAATCCAGGCAATGGCAGAGGGAGTAATTAATTCAGTCACACCTGGAAGCGACTGAAACCCGGAAAGAGTCTGCAAACGGGCACCAAATACGTCGTAGAGGTTCGTGCCAAGGACCCGGTAACCGTTGGCCCCAGCAAGCGACGGGCTGTTGTTCTCACATCTTGGGTCGCTGTGTTTTGCAGAGGTGAAATGTCATTGCCCCTAGTTCGATTGACCAATACTTGCGTGAACTCTAGAGACCCATTCGAAAACCCAGTATTTTATCTTTTGTCTCGACTGAAAGTAAATGACACATGAATCCGCTGACGCCATCGAAAACCACGACAACATCGAGTCGAGAGCGCAGTGTAGGGGAGTTGCGGATCATCTGGGCCTTGATGGCTATCGTCTCGCTCCTCGCCGCCAGCCTGGTGATGTTCGTGGGAACACCTGCATCACAGGCGGACGACGAGGACATTGCGCCTAACCTCAGTTTTGTCGGGGCTTTCGCTGATGATCAAACCGGCCTTAACGCCCCATATGGCATGGCCTTTGACCGCTATGGAAATCTCTGGGTCGCTAATAATCGCCAAGATTATGAATCAATCACCATGTACAGCTACGGGGAGCAGCAACAGTTTGGATCGGTGAATCAACCACCCACCGCGACCATCAAAATCAACAAGAATGCAGTGAAGTTCCCCTATACGCGTGTCCAAGGACCGCTGGGATTAAGTTTTGACGCCGCTGGGAATCTCTGGGTTGGTACCGAAAATGCTGGGTTACTGCGGCTCGCCGAGTCCCAGTTGCCGCTAAGCGGAGGCGACACGGCAAAAGTCCTCACGCCCGATTGTCAGGTCACTGGGAACAAGACAGGTCTACTGTTCGGACAAAATGGTGATCCGAAACAGATTCAGGTGCATCCCGACTCCAGTCAAACCGTGATTCTGGTTGCCAACCCAGGACCGAATCAGGGCTCAAGAAACGAGAATAAAATCCTGGCGTTCAACGTCACCGGATGCAATGGCGTTATCAACAAAAAGCCTGACTGGGTCCTCGATCCGGCTTCAACGAGTAATGTGCCTTCACGGCCGTGGGGCGTCGCTATCGTCCCTGATTCAACATTGACTGATACGACCTTCTGGATTTCTGGCTCAAACGGGACTTTGCAGAGCTATCGCGGCAACGCGCTCACAGGCAACCTCAGCCAGGCGACGACGTTGTCTGGCACTGCCGGCACCGGTCTAAACACACCAGAAGGCATTACGATCGGCCCAGGTTCCGACCAGCTACAACAGCCGTACAGCATCTGGGTGGCAAACACCAAACCGAACGCCGTGAACGTTTATTGGCCGGACAACCCGCAGCCCATCCTTCGCATTGTCGGGCCCAATACTTTGATCGATGATCCAGGTTCGGTCGCATTCGACCCCAATGGCGGACTGTGGGTATCGAATTCAGATTTTCAGATACCTGATCCTGGCGTGCAAGAGATCCAAAACTCTGTTCGCCGGTACGGTCTCAGCGTCATCATCCCCATCATTCCGTTTAACCCGCCGCCACCCTTTGTGCCTCCGGTAAATCCGACGGCGGGCCCGACGGCAAGTCCCGCACCGGTGCCATCGCCGACTATTACTCCCAACCCAACTCCGAAACCTCGCAAGCCTTATCTGATTGTGGATGCTCGGAAAGCGAGTAAAGACATTAAGTTCATGAAGCGGACCCAGATCGTCAACTGGGAAGGCACTGACGGCGAACTGACGAAGATAAAAGCGAAGTGTTTCCTCAAGGGCAAACGGTTAACCGGCAAAGCCGAGCGGATTAACTGCGACATCACTAAGAAGAAGGGCAAGGGCCGCGAGAGCACAGCCGGCAGCAAGGCGATAAGAATCAAGCCGAGTTGTACGGTTGGGCTGACCTTTACTGCCAAAGTCGTGGCTAAGTTCCCCGACTTCTTGGGGGCCCAACCCGAGAAGTGGTCACGGTCGTGGAAAGTAAAGAATCAGCCAAAGAAGCGCTGCCGTATCCCCGGAACTGGATAGTCAGGACCGCATGAGCAGAAGCCAGGTGCTGAGGTGGTTAAGACCATGCTAAAACGGGGTCTCATTGTGGCTGGTACCTGTAACAACAGTTAGTGCAGAAAATCGCCACACCACGACGTGAGGTGTAGGGCGATCGAAGAGCCTTAAGAGGGGATTCTCAGGCCTCGATCCGGTTTCATGTAGCCGACGCTAGTCGACACTCCCATTTTCGTTCCCGGTCCTCACTAGATGATCGCCATGTCGTCTGAAACCCGCGGGCTGCCACTCCGATGTTCGGGGACTATCACTCATCGAAGGCGGAGATCGTCGCTTTGATGATCTCGGTTTCCGTCGGTGCGCTCTCGGACGGAATCGCGGCGAGTACGGTGCGGTTGTCGAGATCGATGACTTGGGCGAGCAGTCCCATCTCACCATCTATCCAAGAGACAAGAAATACGTTCGGTCGCAGTTCGCGAATCTGCACTGGTTCGCGTAGTTCACCACGGCGTGGGCTCATAGTGACCCGAATATTGCCCTCGAAGGTATTGCTGAAATCCCAGCCATTGTCATAGGTATAGCTGATTGTCTTGCCATCGAAGTGGCCGATTGCGTCAGATTGAGTCATGTTTATTCCTCCGAAGAAATCCTGTTGCGACCGTATCCGAGGTTACTGATTTGCTCATTGCAGCCAAGTGATTGGTCGTCTCGCTGAGCCATCCGATTTGCTTCGGCCGGCGGGGATGCGACGAGGGGTTCCCGCTTGATTCGAGATGCGGAAAACTCACTGTCAACCATGATCGTGTGAGTGGTGTCTGCATCGCGCACGCTCTAGATTGAATGGCCTGAGCAATAGCTCCACAACAACTGAGGAAGGTCCAAGCGTGCCTACGCAGAACTACAACAACGACATCCCCGAAGATTTGCTGACATCAGATTCACTGGAACTTCCTGGATCGTCGCTGTCCTTTGTTGATGGATTTCCCACTATGGACAGCCTGAACGATGCCTATGACCTTGAGGATATGAATCGAGCCACTTCGCTCTTCATCAGCATGGTTCCCGTGGCGAGCTTAGAGGCAATCCGCAAGGGCATAGCCGACTTTATTGAGCCTGGTCCGGTCGAAAATCGCTGGGTGATTTTCGACGACTTAATGGATTCCAACAGTCTGTTCCTGACGGGTAACACCGACACCGTCTACGCCTTCGGCGTCCTCGATCTAGAGGAATCGGGACCTGTTGTTGTAGAAATCCCACCGAACTGTGGGCCTAGCACTATCAACGATGCAACATTTTCCTTCGTGATTGATATGGGTTCTCCGGGGCCCGATCGCGGTCAAGGCGGCAAGTATTTGGTGCTAGGGCCCGACTACTCGGGTCCGCTGCGTGATAAAGAAAATGGCGAACTCGTAGAACATGAAGGCGACAGTTACTTCGTGGCCCACACCCCGACCTACGTGAACTGGCTACCGTGCCGTGGAATGTTGGTTGACGGTGACACCAAACCCGCTTCCGAACTGTTCCGAAATGGGATCAAATCGTATGCGTTAAGGGACAAAGACAACCCCCCTCCCATGATCTGGAAGAACATGTCCGGGGCGGAAGTGAACACGATCCACTCCAATCACGAATCCTTTTTTGAAGAGATCCACCGGACTATCGACAAAGAACCGCCGGAAGCCTTTGATCCCGAGATTCTCGGTATGGCAAGCCTGCTGGGGATCCGGAAGGGTGAACCGTTCGAACCTTCAGATCGGCAGCGTGAAGTCCTTGAGCGTGGTGTGATGGTGGGGAATGCGTATGCGCGTGCGGTTACTTTCGCTCCCCGTGCACCGGAAGCATATTTATACGGTGAAGAAAACAGCATGTGGTACAACATGCTGTACGGCAATGACTACCGCTACTTGGTTAACGACGGCGCGGGTGGCGTCGACGCCGACGCGCGCCTGATGTTCTATTACATGGCGACCGTAAACACCCCAGCCATGATCTTGAAGATGCCGGGCGTGGGTTCGCAGTATGCGGCGGTCGCTCGTGATAGTAGCGGTGCCTGGTTGGAGGGCGACCGTAACTACTCCATGCATATTCCACCGGACGTACCTGCGAAAAACTTCTGGTCCCTAGTCGTTTACGACGTGCAAACCCGGTCAATGCTCCAAACGCCGGAGCAGGCTTTCCCAAGCGTCAACAGTATGAGACCAGACCTTGTCACCGAAGCGGACGGCAGCGTGAATCTCACGTTCGGCCCGGATCGCCCTGCGGAAAATGTGGGTAACTGGATCCAAACTCGACCCGGGAAGACCTGGTTCGCGATTATTCGGTTGTACGGGCCCTTGGAGGCATGGTTTGAGAAGACCTGGCGCCCCGGCGAAATCGAACTTCAGGATTAAGTTTGGGTCGAACAAGGGCGAGGTCTTAACGAAACCGGGCAGCCAACTGCACCGTTTCGTTGACTAGGGTGCAGCCGTTTCGAGGCTGAAGGTCGCTCAAGTAGGCGGCGCATGATCTCGCCGCTTGCGGTCAGGGCAGCCAGTCCTGGCCGATAGGGGAGATGATGGTCGTGCTCGCAACGTCAGCACCTGCCTCGGTGCGAGCCTTGGCGATGTCCTCTCGCTCACCAAAAGTCTTCATCTGAACGGGATCTTGCATCTCCACCACCATGAAGATTTGGCTCTCATCGGGATTGGTGCCAGCCCACACCATGTTGACGCCGGCCTTTTCCATTTCCGGGTTCAACCTTTCTGCCATTTCCTTCCAGGTCGCAAACCCCTTGGAAATGTTTACTGTTACGAGCATCTTGACCATGATTGTTGGGCCCTCCTCAGAGCATTCACATTGGGGACTGGTGGTTATCTCGTGGAAATCCCCTCGGTACTGAATCTAGTAGTGGCCGGCTTCGGTGGCGAGGTGAGTGTCGACAGCAGCGCCAAGATGGGCGGCGCACCCGTCTGCTGGTCGAGGTGCACAAGTGCCCGCGTCGCTAATTCGCGTCGCACGCCTGCGACCTCTACCGTCGGGGCATGCCTGAATCTGACTCGGTAGTCGGTTTTGCCGACCACATCACGACCGTCCTGGATATTGATGAGTTGCGTTCGATGAGCAAGGCTTTGTTTGCCACGGGTCTGACGAATGGCTGGCCGCTGTCGGAACAGCCAGGCTTTGCTACTGCGGGCATCAGATTCGGCAACCTGAACCTTGAGATCTGCGCAGTTGATCGGACCCAAAACAAACTCGATGACTGGCTAACGTTCGAGCCGACAAATCTCGACACGCTGGCTGACAATCTGGCCAGTCGCGGCATCCAACACGACCCGTTCGACGCTGTCGTGGTGCAGGGGCATCCGATTTACACCCGGGTTGGCATCTCATCGCTAGCGACCGGCAGCACTGCACTGCAGTTGTGTCACACCTTTTATCCCACCCGCACCACCGGTCCGGTTGCGCCCGACAATTCGGCAGGTATCAAGCAAGTGACCGCAGTACATGTGGGTGTGGACGCTGCGCATCGGGATGCGCTGGACAAGCTCATGGCACCTCGTGAGGCTAAGGATTCGTTCACCTTTTCCGAAGGCCCACCGTTGCTGGTGTCTTCCGCCTCGCAGCTAGAGGTGCAGGGAATGTCGGTGAAGGTGGCCGATCTGGCGAAAGCCGCCGAAGCGTTAACATCCGCGGGTATGACCAAAGTCGATGACCACACCGTTCGGGTGGGTTCACTATCGATTGAGCTCAGCAGCTAGCCGGTAGGTTTCTGACACTTGGTGGTATGTCATTCACACCGAGTCCGCAAAGACTCCTGCTGGGTCTCACAGTTAGGTTGGGGATTGCACGAGAGGGATCAGGGTGAGTAATCCAGTATTGGTCGTGGGAGCGACCGGGACCATTGGCAGTGCGGTGGCGGCAGCCTTAGCCGCCGACGGCAACGAGGTAATCACGGCGGCCCGATCGGGTGCCGATCATCACCTCGACATTTCGGACGCGGATGGCGTGCGGTCCCTCTTCGCGCGATTGGGTCCGTTGGCCGGGATCGTGTCGTGTGCGGGGTCCGCTCGGTTTGTTCCACTGTTGGAGTCCTCCGACGAGGACTGGGCTTTTTCTTTAGCCAACAAACTCATGGGTCAGGTCAACTTGGTGCGTTTCGGTGCCGCACAGGTAGCGGAAGGTGGCGCCATCACGTTATCGACCGGAGTTTTGGCGAATGCACCGATGCCCGGCAGCAGTATCCTTTCCACGGTCAACGCCGGCTTGCAAGGGTTCGTGCGTAGTTGCGCCCTTGATGTACCGCAATTGCGGGTGAACTCGGTGTCGCCTGGTTGGGTAGCCGAGACGCTCGCAGGCATGGGGGAGGATCCGGCTGGCGGAACTCCCGCAGCGGAGGTGGCGCAGGTCTACCTACGCGCGGTGAAAACAGCGCCGGCGGGCGAGGTGCTCGGTGTCGGTTGAGAACCGCGCTTCGAAGCAATTCAACTAGGAACTATGCCCCTGGTGCATGATTGATTTTTGATCGGTCGCCATGTGTTTGAACTCGGGAATGTCAGCCCACTGGAAGGCGATGAACAGTGATGCGCCAGGAGCGACCTGTTCGCCAGTCACCGCCAGATTTTCCAAGCACAGATCAACAATGAAGAAGGCATCCCCGCCCTCAGGGCCGATGGCGTGGGAGGGTGGCACCCACATCCCACCTGCCGAAGCTTCCGTAAGTAGCAGCCGGCACAATTTGGGGTGGCTGGAAGATTATCGAAACCATGGGTCTGCGGATCACCCGCATCACCCGCGCCTCCGGATTTGCGGCGAATATCGGTTCAATCACCTCCATCGGAAGCGGGAGCCGAAGGTGGGCACCGGATACGGAGTCCATGTTTCACAAGTCAACGACGATGGTTCCGCCACCGGCTCTGCACCCTCGGCTAATGGCACGTCGGCTACCCCCGCCAAAGCTAAAAGCCTCGACTCCGCTGATGCGAGCTAAATCTGTCCAGCCCTGAAATCGGGTGACCACCAGGGGAGTCGCCCGGCACATGGCGACTCCGCTTACGTGCAATGAGCTTCGATGGTTGACTGAGGAGATGGAACCTCAAGCGATCGAGATGATGATTGATCCGCGCGAGCGGCCCATTGGTGACGCCACCGTGCGGCGAGTGTTGCCGTTTCGAAAGCGACGGATGATTGGCCCCTTCATCTATGCCGACATCATGGGGCCGGAGCACCTAGACCCGGGCATCGGTGCCGATATTGCTGCGCACCCCCACATCGGCCTGTCGACACTCACTTACCTCACCGCTGGTTCGCTGGTGCACCGTGATTCCACCGGGGCAGTGCAACAGGTCAATCCCGGTGAAGTGAACTGGATGACCGCCGGATCCGGGGTCTGTCATACCGAACGGTCACCGGAGCCGGATCGGTCCGGTGCCTCTGATCTCGCTGGGCTGCAAACCTGGGTAGCGCTACCTGAAGACGCCGAGTCCTCCGCGGCTTTCTTTGAACATACCGGCGGAAGTGACATCCCCTCCGAATCACAGCGAGGTGCCACGGTGCGGGTGCTAGCAGGTACTGGTTGGGGGATGGGCTCACCAATCAAGGGGTCGTCACAGTTGCTGGAGGCGGACCTGACTTTGGCAGACGGACTGTTGCAGATTCCTGCCGAGCATCGCGAGCGCGGCATCATCAGCCTGGCCGGTGATCTTGCGGTTGCGGGTCGGGCCCTAGCGGAAGGCCAGCTCGCGGTACTGACACCTGGTGAAGAAGTCGAGTTGACCGGAACTGGGCAGGCCATGATGTTAGCCGGTGATCCGGTGGGGGAGCGATTCATCTGGTGGAACTTCGTCGCCTCCGATCGGGACGTGATCGAAATCGCCAAGCAGCGTTGGGATGAACAGACGTTTCCCAAGGTGCCGCACGATCATGACAGGTGGATGCCTCGTCCCAGTAACTAGCTCCGCGCCCCAGTGACCGAGCACGTGTGCTGCCGTGCCCTGGGTGGCGTCTAACTAACTGGTAGAGCCTAGGGCATCTGGTCGTTGCGATACTCCTGCGGCCATGTGGGTGGCGGAACCTCAAGACTTGCTCAATTTCACGACTTTTGAGTGGCTGAATCGGGACCGAATGCCCATGCTCGAAATGTGTACGCCCGTTACCCCTCGAGTCACCAGCGCGGCTCCGCCGTCACGCGACGTTTAGCAGTGGCTGTCGGTGTGGTTGCCGGATTACTACTGGGCTCGCTGGGCGTATCGGCTCAAGCCGCCGACGACCCATACAAACGTGTCTCGACTAAGATCATTAATGGGCAACCGATCACGGTTGATCAGGCGCCGTGGCAGGTGGCGTTGTTGCACGCGAGCGTGCCGAACGACGATTACAACGCACAGTTTTGTGGTGGTTCGATCATGAGCGTGGATTGGATCATTACCGCTGCTCATTGCGTGGTGGGCAACACTGGGGCAGCGGTCAGTCCTGCGTCGGTGGAGGTTGGTGCAGGTATCACCACGTTGGGTTCTCCGAACGTCGCCCGGTCCGAGGTGTCGCAAGTTGTGGTGCACTCCGGATACAACTCGGCCACGACGGACAACGACATTGCACTGTTGGAACTAGCCGCGCCGTTGACGCTGGATGGCACCACCAAGCAGGCGATTGCGGTCCCGGACCCGGCGGTACTGGGGGCGGGTTGGCCTGCTGCGAGCACTTCGGCGTTAGTCAGTGGTTGGGGTAATACCGCCACCAACGGGTCGAGTTTCCCTGCGCAACTGCAGGCAGCGACAGTGGACGTGCTGACTAATCCGGCGGATGCATCCTGCGGTTCCTACCCAGATCCCTGGGGCAGTGAATACCTGAACACCACCATGTTGTGCGCGGGCTACCTCACCCCACCCACGAAGGACTCCTGTCAGGGTGACAGCGGAGGGCCGCTGGCAGTGAACAACAACGGGACCTATGCCCTGGCCGGGGTTGTGAGTTGGGGATACGGCTGCGCCGATCCGAGCTACCCCGGTGTCTACACCCGCGTCACCAACTACACAGACTGGATCAGCGAGAACTCCGGACAATCACCAGCACCCACACCCACACCCACGCCCACACCCACGCCCACGCCCACACCGCAGCCGGTAGATCCGCAGCCGGTGGTTGCCCCACAGCCAGTTGCGCCACCAATAGCCCAGTTACCCGGACGGGTTACCCGGTCCAAGGCCCGAGCCAAGCGCAAGCGCGTCATCGTCAAGTGGCGCGCACCGAAGGACGCTGGGACCTCGGAGATTATTGGCTATGACGCTCGCATGAAGGAAGGTAAGCGCTGGCAACGTTGGACCGGTGCGCCCGCGGCGGATCTGGAAACACGTCGCCTCGGTCAGTACCGGTTGGTCTACCGCGGACTGAAACCAGGCACGAGATATCGGGTCAAGGTGCGGGCGATCAATCTTGAGGGCACTGGCAATGTCGCTCGAATCAAGTTCCGTACTCGCCACTGAAGGCAACGCACAACGACACGGCATCACCTCCTCCGCCACGACTAGCACTGCCAACCTGACTGGCCAAACCGCTGTGATGCGCCATGATCGTCATATGGATTGGCTCAACGAGCACCTGCCGCATCAGATGTGGGCTCCGCGTGGGCTACCTGGCTGGCTACGCAGATTCCCTGGTTGGGCCGCCCGTGCCACTTCGGAGTCTCGATTCGCTGTCGAGCTAGCCGAGTGGGAAGCCACTTTGCTCGGTCGAGAAACAAAGCTCAGCTCGGATCTGCCGAATGGTGAGCAGCGACCAGTTCTGGTGCTGCCTGGCTTCGGTTTCGGTGACCCGTCGACCTTCCCGATGCGCCGCGTGCTGCAGGCCGGCGGCTACCACGTGGTCGAATCCGAGATCTGGTCCAACATCCGCTGCTCAGACCGTGCGGTAGATCGCATCGCCGACGTCGCCCGGCGTGCAGTAGCTGCCGACGAGGGCAGACGGCTGCTGGTGGTGGGACACAGCCGAGGTGGACTGCTCGGACGAGGGCTGGGAGCGCGACATCCGGAACTCATCGAGCAGGTGATTTCGTTGGGTGCGCCGCTCAATCACGAGTTCGCTTTCTACGAAGTACCGCAACCGTTGGTATCGGTGTTGCGGGTGGCCCACCAAACTGACCCGGAGTTACGCCAGCGGCAATGTGTCACCCCGGAATGCAGTTGTCCCTACATGGTGGCCAGCCGTGCCCCCATGCCCGCCGAAGTCGATCTCGTATCGATCTACTCCAAGTCGGAGGGGGTAGTGGACTGGCGCGCCTGTGTTGTTCCCGGTGCGACCAATATCGAAGTCAGCGGGAGTCACCTCGGCATGGGAGTAAAACCGGCCACGTTGCGACTGGTGATGGAGTTACTGGCGTAGCCAGCTCACGCAAACTAGGCGATCCACAGCCACCATGGGCGGACGTCGAATCGCTTCATGCGATGGCCAAATGTGCGGTGATTCAGCGCAGCCTGCTCCCAACCTCAAGATTTGCGCAAGATTGCTCTCAGTTGGCACCGGCACCGCGGGAAATCAGGCACTAACCACGGAGGTCCTGATGTTTCGGAATCGTGGAGTAACTAGCAAGATCTTGATGGCTGGCGGAGTTGCTGCGCTGCTCGCTACCGGGATAACGGGTACTGCGTCGGCGTGGAGTGGTGGTGATGAGGCTCCGTTGAAGATGATGACCGGGTTCAATTCCGCCCGGAATATTGCAGTGGGTGCCAATAATGAAATGTATGTACCGGGTTACTCCAACAGCACAGTTGCCATGTTCAACGCCGGCTGGGCTGATAGTGACACGGCCACAAAGCCTGGTCCTGCGCAGGTGTTAACAGGTGGGAGTGGCAAGAGCATTCACAACCCGAATGGGGTCGCAGCGGACGTCAGCAACTGGCCAAGCTGCAGCGGAAAGCGAGCAAGAGTCAGCTGACGCCAAAGAAGTTGCGCTTGAAGATGGCATTGTTTGGCGACGTAGACGCGAGACCACCCGAAATTCATTGGCGTTTCGCTATTCGGGGTAAGGGTCAGCTGGAACGAAACAAGCGGGGGATGGTCCAGCTGGCGCAGGACCGCTATTGATCCGGCGGCCAATAACGTGCGGCTGAACTTCGCTGGCGCCAACAAAGTACGCAAGTCCCTGACCGGGGCCCGGAAAGATAACGCGACAGTGATATTACGGATGCGCGCTGCCAACGACGCTGGCGTCAGTCCTGCCAAAACGATCCGACTGCGGCCCCCCAACCGGGGTGCCTAGTTGCCGGTCAGCAGCCACTGGGGCCAGTAGGACGGTATAGGTGTGGCCGGTGGGCCGGATTCAACAGGTCCGTGGGCGGCTGTGAGACTCCTCACGGTCTAAATGCTTTCCGGCGTGGGTATGACAATGTCTAGGCGGCTAAGTTGCTGCATGCGTGGTAACTGACTGAAACGGGGAAGTAATGCGGGGGACAATTCGACTACGACTATTGGTCGCGGCTATTGCCGTGGCTGTGGCGGTACCGTTGGCCGGTTCCGCGGACGCGGGGTTGCGCCGCGGCTGGGCAGTGGACGGCGATACCGTGCGGCTCGCCAGCGGCGCCTCAATTCGAGTGATTGGCGTGGACACCCCAGAACGTGGCGAATGTGGCTTCGAGCGCGCCACGGCGTTCACCGATCGGTTCGTGAGCAGAGGCTTCCGGCTGAAGAAGTCCGCCACTACCGACAATATGGATCGCTATGACCGGATGCTGCGGTATGTCCGCAAACCCAATGGGGCTGACCTCGGGTCGAAGTTGATCAAAAAGGGCCTGGCTAACGCTCGCTACGACAGCACTGACGGCTACGACTGGCACCGCAAGCAGGCCAAGTATCACCGACTCGACAAGCGCACCGACCACATCTGCGGCAAGGCAGCCGACAACAATAGCGGCTCCGGCGGTTCCGGGTCTGGCGGCAACCTGGATAGCGGCGGGGCCTTCGTGAACTGCGATGCGGCCCGTGCTGCCGGTGCCGCACCGGTATACCGCGGCGACCCCGGCTACGGTACGCATCTGGATCGGGACGGTGACGGTATCGGCTGCGAGTAGCTGAGTTGCCGCGCAGTATCAGCGCCGCGGTTGCGCAAAGACGCCGCCATCAGTGAGCCCGGCGCGGAGTAGCAGCGCAGTCGTCGGCCCCATGGCGTTGTCGATCAGATCCAGCAGGAGTTGGCAAAACTCGCGGTCGTGCCGAGTAGTTCCGGTGCGGTGAAATTGCACGTGATGGGCGTACTCATGCAGCGCCACACTTTCCCGCATCGCCCAGTCCTGTCGCTGCGGGATAGCGATGGTGTCCGGCTCGGTCCAGGTGGCTCGGGTGGTGGCGCGGCTAGCCTTCACCTGTGGCGCCGGCACATCCGGGTGCCCCCACTGGTGCTCTCGAACGGCAGCCAAGTACCGCTGGACTCCAGCGATATCACCGAAGCGCCGCTCGATCGGTACATCCAGCAGTGAGCCGTGAAAATCGATGGTGCCGCCACGGCTGAGCAATCCACGCAGGTGATCCTCCGCCGCGTAGACCGCTGACCGATGCGGGTCGACGCTCACGCCGGCAGTTCCCGATGACCACCGGCGACTTCGGCGGTGCCGGGTAACGCGACTCGATGTGCATCTCGGCGCCCGGCCTGCTCGGCTGCCTGTGACAGTCCCTGCACGCGGCTGCCGCCGCGCCAGGAACCGCGCGCTTCGGAAGATTGCTGGTAGTAGTCGGCCACTTCGGCGGCTTTCTCTCGCAGGGCGATCTCGGTGCCAGTAGCAGTGGGACCGTTCGCAGCCTGGGTCTGTGATTGCTGCGCTTCCCGCTGCCGCTGCTGCGCGATTTCACGCTCCCGCGCTGTGTGCAATCGGGCCTGTACCTCAGCAATGAAAGATTCGTAGTATTGCGCTCGCGCGGTTTGCTTAGTCATCGGAGCGGTTCGTGTTCGTCGCCGGTCCCGGACGAGGCGCACATCGGCACGCCATTCCCCGGCGGCAAGGAACTCTTCGCCGTAGCGAACCATTTGGGTAGAGATCCGACTCCACATCATTTCTGCGGCGGCAATGTCGGAGGGGAAGCCGAACAAGATTAGGTAGGTGGAGTTGTGAGCGATGTCCATCTGCAGGTCGTTAGCGGTAGCGACTGCATACATCAGGTTGATCAGGTGCCGGTTGGCATGCCGCCGGGGCTCGCCGATCAGGATGCGCTTGTTGATCGGTGAGATTCGGATTTCGGTCGTGGTGAGGCGTGCCTTCGCCAAACTGATGGAGTGAGCGGTGGCGAGTGTCTGGGCCTTGTCGAAGTAGGCCTGGGCTTCGGCGGGGGTGGCGGCGCGTTCCGCTTTGGCCAGCAACTTGGCAATGCGCTCGATCATCGCTCTATTGTCGCTGCGGCCCGTCGGTGGGCAGGCACCCGGTGTGGTTTCCTCGCTCGGACTGGCAGACCCGCCATCGATCCCGCCGTTATGGCGCTAGGCTGCCAGCGTGTCCGAGTCTTCAGCGCTGTCATTGGCCGAGGTGGTCGCCGCACTGGAACAGCGATTCGATCCCAGTATCGCCGAGGACTGGGATCGGGTGGGATTAGTGACCGGAGACCCGGATCAGCTGGTCACCAAGGTGCTGTTCGCTGTGGACCCGTTACCAGCCGTTATCGATGAGGCAGCCGCTGGTGGTTTCGATCTATTGGTCACCCACCACCCGCTGCTTTTGCGCGGGGTGCACTCGGTCGCCGCTAACACTGCCAAGGGCCGGGCGGTCCATCAACTCATCCAGGCCGGTTGTGGCTTGCTCACCATGCACACGAATGCTGATTCGGCGATCGGCGGTGTAAACGACGCGTTAGCTGATGCGGTGGGAATGCGAGTGGAGCGCGTACCGCTGCGACCGTTGCCGGAGGTGCCACTAGCTCGGATTGTGGTCCACGATGCGGCTGACCACACCGATCCGCTGATCGCGGCGATGGCAGCAGCCGGTGCGGGTCGGACCGACCACTACGACTTCTGTGCATATTGGACCGATGGCACCGGGCAATTCCGGCCGCTGCCGGGCGCTGATCCCACCATAGGAAAAGTAGGGGCGTTGGAGCGGGTGGATCAGCGGCGAGTAGAGATGGTCTTGCCGCAGGAAAGAATCAGCGATGTCGTACACGCGTTGCGACGTGAACACCCCTACGAGGAACCGGCCTTCACGGTTGTCGATGGCGTTGCTGTCCCGGGTGAGCGGGGCCTGGGACGAATCGGAGCGGTCGCTGAGGCGACTCTGGCTGATTTCGCTGAGCGGTTGGCTAGTGCGCTACCCGCTACTGCACATGGGGTGAGAGTTGCAGGTGACCCCAAAGCACTGATTCACAAGGTGGCGGTGTGTGGCGGGGCTGGTGATTCACTGCTGGCTGATGTCCGCCGCAGCGACGTGGACGCTTATATCACCAGCGACTTGCGGCACCATCCGGCGTCAGAGTTTCGGGCTGACAGTCAAATTGCGTTGCTGGATATTGCGCATTGGGCAGGGGAGTGGTTGTGGTTGCAGGCAGCAGCAGATGAGCTTATCGAACGCATCGCATCGGAAGGCGGGCAGATCGTGACGCAGGTGTCGCAGATCAACACTGATCCTTGGACCTTCAGCATTACTGGTGGGCATCGATGAAGGCGGCGGCAGCACAGCAGTTGCAGTTGTTGGAGTTGCAGCGTCATGAGATCGAAGCGGAACTGGTGGCCGCCGCGATCAAGAGTTCGCCGGTGGCGGTGCGTGTCGAGGAGTTGACGGTCGGGCTGCGTGATTTGAGCGCCGAACTGGTCCGGCTGCGTACCGAGGCTGAGGATCTCACGCGCGAAATCAAACGTGCGGAGCAGGATTTGGATCGCCTGCAGCAGCGCAAGCGGCGGGATGAGCAGGCGATGAACTCCGGCGCGAGCGCTAAGGTGCAGCGAGAGTTGGCCCACGAAGCTCAGGCACTTCAGCGCCGGATCGCGGATGCTGAGGATGCCGAGTTGGATTTGATGGAACGGCAAGAAGGGATCAAGGAGCGACTGGCCACTGCTGAACAGCAAGTCTCCGATGCCGAGATGGCCATGACCGCTGCCCAAGCAGATCGTGATTCAGAGTTGATTCAGTTACGTCAGTCGGCACACGAGCACCAGCAAGCAGTCACGGAGCTAGCGGCAGCCATTGCCACGGACCTCATTTCCGCCTATCGCCAGTCGCGCAATGCCATGGGTATCGCCGCGGCACAGTTCGTCAACGGTCGCTGTCTGGGTTGTCGGTTGAGCATCCCGCCAGTTGAGGCTGCCGCGGTGGAAGCAGCGGCTGCCGACGAGGTGGTCTGGTGTGACGAGTGTGGCTGCATCCTGATTCGAGACGCCAGCTAACCAGCGGCGGATCCCGGATTGGTTGAGGCTGCCGTGGTCCGAGTGGTAGAGGTTGCCACTGCAAATTGCGTATTCTTGTCTCGGACGAGTCGGTCGGGCGGCCGCGATGTTTCTGCCTAGCGGAAGTATCGAGGAAAGTCCGGACTCCCCAGGGCAGGGTGATGGCTAACGCCCATCCGGAGCGATCCGCGGGACAGTGCCACAGAGAATAGACCGCCGCCTTCGGGCGGTAAGGGTGAAACGGTGGTGTAAGAGACCACCAGCGGCCGGGGTGACCCGGGCGGCTTGGTAAACCCCACCTGGAGCAAGGCCAAGAGGTCGGCGCCTGGCGTCGGCTGCGCGAACGATTGAGGGCTGCCCGCCCGAGTTCGCGGGTGGGCTGCATCAGGCTGCCGGCAACGGCAGTCGCAGATGGATGGTCGCCCCCGGGCAACCGGGACAGAATCCGGCTTACAGACCGACTCGTCCGCCGGTCGCCGTTGAGACTTGGACTTGGCGGGGTGGCACGAACGGGTCGACTGCAGGCCGCCTAACCACCTAACTCGCGATCATCGACTGACTTGCGTGGCAACGAACTGATACATGGCTGCGACATACGTGCGACATGTTCGGTAATCGAATGTCACGCAAACAGCTGTTTTCGCAGTAAAAGCACCACGAAGAGTAACCATTACTCCATTCGTGCCCCAAAGAGCCTGCATTTGAGCGTGAATGCGGGGTCGTGTCTCCGCACGAAGCGTCAGGGGTCAGGTTTTCCACGGATTCCGCAATGGTGCTCTATCTCACTTATGTCGCAGAAATGTAGCGATTCGGTCCTAGAAGGGCACATCATCACTGGGTGCCGAACTTCGGTACTGACGAGTGAGGAGTGATGAAGTCATGAGAGCAACAAGCGCCATAGCTGGAACTATTCTTGCAACCAGCGCGATGTTCGCAGGAGTGACCGCGACCGCCCCCGCATCGACGGCGGGCGAGAGTCAAACCGGCGCCGCCCCGTCGGCGGTCAAAGCAAAGGCCAAGAAGCCCTTCTACAAGGGCTGCAAGAACAACAGGCGGTTTAACGAGCGGCGGTTCAGCTACACGGTTGATGCCACACTTGCTGGTCGCTGCGCAGCGTCCCGGTTCAAGAAGGTGCAGCTGATTAGTTCGTACGGCGGACATCATCCGTCCGCCGAGAGAGCGTTGGACGTGATGACCAACCTAAACGGCAGTTGTACCCAGAACCGGAAGACCGGTGACCAGGTAGCGAGGTACATGATGAAGAACGCCAAGAAACACGGCGTGCGCTATCTCATCTGGGAGAACAAGTACTGGGCTGCCGGTTCCGGCAAGAAGAAACTGAAGGACTGGCGTCCTATGAACCGAGGCGGCTGTACGCCTGGTCACTACGACCACGTACACGTGGCTTTTAAGTAGACCCGATCAACGCCCCCGGATCCTCCAGCAGCGAGTGGTCCGGGGGCGTTGCTGTGCGAGCTGGTCATGACCAGCCCAGCAGCTAGTGGTCAGCTGGTCTCAGTGGCGAGGTCCCACACCCGAACTCCACCGGTGATGCCAGCAGAGTTGGGTACGACTTTTGCGTTGTCGGGGAGAGATTCAGTCAGCATATGTTTGGCGTTGCCGCCACCGATGTAAATGGTGTCGTACAAGAACATTGCGTCAAACCAGTTGATGGCCTCTAGCACTCGCTTGCGCCACTTTTTCTTCCCGATCTGCTTGCGAGCGGCGTTTCCTAGGGCGATGTCCACCGACAGGCCCTTGCGGAAAGAGCCGTGGGATAGTTCCATGTGCGGGAGCAAGACGCCGTCGTTGAACACTGCGGTTCCCACGCCGGTACCCAGGGTCATCACAAACTCAAAGCCGTTCCCCTCCGCGACGGCACACCCTTGCATGTCGGCATCGTTGACGACTTTTGTGGGGGTTTCGAACATCTCGGCCAGGTTGTTCGCCAGTGGATAGCCGTGCCAGTGCGCCGCCATACCGGGATCGGTGGGCCCGCCGTACTCTAACCGCGATAGCGCGGTTACCCGCAGCACCTTCCCGCCTCGGATCACACCGGGAAACCCAACGGAGACCCGTTGCGAGCGCGGGAGGTCATCACACAGCTGCTGGATTTTCGCGACTAACTGCTCCGGCGGGCAGGGATAAGGAGTATCGACCCGCACCCGTTCGGTGAGCATGTTGCCATCTCGATCCAAGACCGACGCCTTAATACCTGACCCACCAATATCGACAGCCAAGGTCTTGACGTTCTTCGGCCAAGTGGACTGTCCGGGCAACTTCGTAGCCATCCCTGCTCCATTCCGAGTACGCCCGCACAAGCGGGCTGGTGGTGGCTACTCTTGCAGGCTCAGCGGCGGAATGCTCGCAATCACTCGACGTTGTCCGGTTGGGTGAGGATCTCGCTACCGGAGCCGGTCACGACCAGGGTGTGTTCGAACTGCGCGGTCCGCAGTTTGTCCTGCGTGGTGACGGTCCAGTCGTCATCCCACAAGTCGTATTCGTGGGTTCCCAGCGTGATCATGGGTTCGATAGTGAACGTCATGCCGGTTTCCATGACTACATCCAGATCAGGGCTGTCGTAATGCGGAACGATCAACCCGGTGTGGAAAGCGGTGCCGATGCCGTGACCGGTGAAGTCTCGGACTACGCCGTAGTTGAACCGCTTGGCATACGACTCGATGACCCGGCCGATCACGTTGAGCGGTCGACCTGGCGCAACCATCTTGATCGCGCGCATGGTGGCCTCGTAGGTGCGCTCCACCAGTAGCCGCGACTCGTCGTCGACATTGCCCACCAGAAAGGTGGCATTCGTGTCACCGTGCACGCTACCGATGTAGGCGGTGATGTCCACATTGCAGATGTCGCCGTCCTCGAGAACTGTCGTGTCCGGGATACCGTGGCAGATAACTTCATTCAACGAGGTGCACAGCGACTTGGGAAATCCGCGATATCCCAGCGTGGACGGATAGGCGTTGTGGTCCAACAGGAACTCATGACCAATTCGGTCTAGTTCGTCAGTCGTAACGCCGGGCACGGCTGCCCGCCCTACCTCCTGCAGCGCGTTGGCGGCGATCCGGCCCGCGATACGCATCCGTTCGATCGTTTCGGCATCTTTCACCTCGGGACCGGTGTAGGGGGCTGGTGCTGGTCGATCGACGTACTCCGGGCGGGTGATCGCTTCTGGTACCGAGCGGCGCGGCGAGATTCTTCCTGGGGCGAGGACCCGTGAGGATGCGGCAGTCATAGGTTGATTCTGGCATGGGTTGCCCTAACCGGGGTGCGCGCCGATAGGCTGCGGGTGGTTCTAAGTAAGGAGACCGTATGTCCCAGTGGTGGTATTGCCTGGTTCATCAGCGAGTGGAGACCGAGGGTTGCCCGAACTCGGAGCGGTTGGGCCCGTTCGACACCAAAGAAGAGGCGGCTAACGCCCTGGAGATTGCTCGGGAGCGCAACGAGCAATGGGACCGGGACGAGGACGAGTGGAATGGGCGCCCCCCGAGCGATTCCTAGTCGACTCTCACTGTGACTGTGGAACGTACTGGCCCGCTTGTGGGACTGCGGGTATTGGAAATGAACGCGATTGGTCCGGTGCCGTTTGCGGGTGGGCTACTTGCTGACTTAGGTGCGGATGTTCTGCGGATTGAGGCGCCGGGACCGCAACTGGGGGTTGTCGATGCCGATAGCGCTATTCACCTGCGCGGCCGGTCAGCGGTAACTGTCGATCTGCGAGATCCGGATGGACTGGCGGTTGCTCGCCGATTAGCCGACCGTGCCGATGTGCTGCTGGAGGGTTATCGACCTGGCGTCATGGAACGCCTCGGACTGGACCCACAGGAGTTGCTGGCGCGTAACCCCAAGTTGATCATCGGTCGGATGACCGGGTGGGGTCAGGACGGCCCGATGGCTCAACAGGCGGGACACGACATTAACTACATTGCTGCCGCAGGAGCCCTCGGCAGTTTCGCCCGTTCCGGGCAGGCCCCAGTGCCGCCGGTCAACATTGCTGGCGATTTTGGCGGGGGTGCCATGTTCCTGCTGGTGGGGGTGTTGGCTGCGCTCTGGGAACGGCAGCAGTCCGGCAAGGGCCAAATTGTGGACGCCGCGATGGTGGATGGCGCGGCCTATTTGATGATGCTGGTCTATTCGATGGCCGGTCAAGGTCTCTGGGATGCCACAGCACCAGGGGAAAACCTGCTCGACACCGGTGCACCGTTCTATGACGTCTATGAATGCGCCGATGGTGGCTATCTGGCAGTGGGTTGCCTCGAGCCGAAGTTCTACGCGGAGTTCATAGCTGGATTGGAGCTGACTGAGACCGACCTGCCCCAGCAGTACGACCGGGAGCGCTGGCCGGACCTGCGGCAGATTTTCACCTACCGGATCGCCAGCCGGTCACGGGATGACTGGGAGCAGCAGTTTGCGGGCACCGATGCGTGTGTCACCGCGGTGCGCTCCCTCACCGAAGCGGCGCAGCATCCGCAACTGGCCGCAAGAAAGACGTTGTTGCCGACCAATCCGTTGCAACCGGGACCAGCACCCCGACTGTCGCGTACTCCGGGACAGGCAGTGCCGCGTGCGGATATGGCGCATGGCAAGCAGGCCCTGCAGCACTGGGGTATTGATGAGGAGCTGGCGACGCGGGTTGCCGGGGGAGAGGACGAGTGAGCGCCACCATGGCCGACGCACCTGATGGGATCCAACTAGCCGAACTGCCGGATAAGCCGTTGATTGGAATCTTGGGCGGTACTGGCGATCAAGGTCTCGGGCTGGCTTACCGCTGGTCAGCAGCTGGTCTCTCGGTGCTGATCGGATCCCGAGATGATGCGCGAGCGCACGAGGCGGCTGCCGAGCTAGGTGCCGGTGTCACTGGCGGTCTGAATACGTCCGTCGCCGAAGTTTGTGACGTCGCGGTCGTGGCGGTGCCTTGGGGTGGTCACGAAGCGCTACTGGCGGATCTGGCCGGGGAACTAGCGGGCAAGATCGTTATTGATTGCGTGAACCCGCTCGGTTTCGATAAGCGTGGCGCCTATGCGTTGCGGGTGCCGGAAGGCTCAGCGGCAGAGCAGGCCCAGCAACTGCTGCCCGGTAGTGCGGTGGTGGGAGCATTTCACAACGTGAGTTCCGTTCTGCTGCGAGATCGGGAGCTGGCGACAGTCGACACCGACACGTTGGTGCTGGGTGACCAGCGGGAAGCCACCGACGCGGTTCAAGATCTCGCCGGTCGCATCCCCGGGATGCGGGGCATTTACGGGGGACGGTTGCGTAACTGTGCCCAGATCGAAGCGCTAACTGCGAACCTGATCTCGATCAATCGCCGCTACAAGGCGCACGCAGGCATTCGCATCACTGACGTGGACTAGGTTGTGTTGCCCCGGAACCAGCGGTCTAGGCGACTGGTCGGCTAACTGTAGGAGTGGTCGATATCGGGGTAGACCTCGTCGGTGACGTCCTGCCGCCAGGCCTGCACCGCGTCGACGATCACGCCGCGTAGGTCGGCATAGGGTTGCACGAACTTCGGCTTCTTGCCTGGAGTCAGACCCAAAAGGTCCTGCCACACTAGAACTTGCGCGTCAGTTCCGCGGCCCGCACCAATCCCGATGGTGGGAATGTCCAGCTCTTTGGTGACCCGCTCGGCGAGATCACGCGGCACGACCTCCAAGACGACAGCAAATGCGCCCGCCTCTTGCACTGCCAGGGCGTCATCTAGCAGTTGGTGTCCTGCTTCGCCGCGCCCTTGCACGCGGTAGCCACCGAGGGTATTCACCGACTGCGGTGTCAACCCCACGTGTGCCATCACTGGGATACCGGATTCCACGAGTAGCCGGATATGTGGCGCGACCCGCTCGCCACCTTCCAATTTGACCGCTTGCGCGCCGGCTTCCTTCATCAACCGGGTGGCGGAGCGCAGCGCCTGCTCCGGTGATTCCTGGTAGCTGCCGAAGGGCAGGTCTGCCACCACCAGGCTGCGTTGGGTGCCCCGGACCACCCCCGCGGTCAGCATGACCATCTCGTCCAAGGTGACCGGCAGCGTGGAATCGTGACCGAAAACCACCATCGCGGCAGAGTCGCCTACGAGTAGTACTGGTACACCAGCCTCTTCCAAGGTCCCGGCGACCAGCGCGTCGTAGGCGGTGACCATGGTCCACTTCTCCTCAGCGACTTTCGCGCGAGCGAGATCAGTAATGGAAATCCGGCGACCGGTGATGCTGCCGTAAACTGAAGACGGCGAATCGGATGACATGATGCCTCCACATCGTCGATGCCTCGTTCGGGTCACCGCGACACCGAAAGTGTGACATTTCGGGTCGGCGTACCGCAATACCTACCAACCCGATTGGAGTGTCGGGTTCGGCCGCTTCGGAATCCGACGGTTGAGTTCCCGCTCAGCAGGTATCGCTCGCGGCCTAACTGCGCGGGGGCGACTATGGTTCAGGGGAGCCCCCGAGATCGGAGACGGACCGACATGACCGAAAGCAGTTCGGAAGTACGCCGGTCCACCGATGACGCCTGGATGACTGACGGCACCGGCCATCCGCGGCGTTGGGCCATCCTTGGGGTGCTGATGGTCAGTTTGCTGATCGTCGTGTTGGACAACACGGTGCTGAATATCGCGTTGCCCACCATCCAAGAGGATCTACAAGCGACCCAGAGTGAGTTGGTGTGGGCAGTCGATGCCTACATCGTGGTGTTCGCTGCTTTGCTTTACACCTGGGGCGTGCTTGGCGACCGGTACGGCCGCAAACGCATCATCATTATTGGATTGCTGGTGTTCGGGGCAGCTAGTGCATTGTCGGCGTTCTCGCCAACTCCGGAGTGGTTAGTAGTCACTCGCGGCATCATGGGGATCGGTGGTGCTGCAGTCATGCCAGTCACGCTGGCCATCATCACCGTTGTGTTCCCGCCCGCTGAGCGGGGGCGAGCCATCGGAATCTGGGCGGCTGCGGTAGGCGGAGCTGTTGCGCTGGGTCCGGTATTGGGTGGGCTACTGCTGCAACACCCAGAATGGAGCAACTGGCTGACTGGCAACGACTGGGGATCGGTCTTCCTGATCAACGTGCCAGTGGTGATCATCGGTCTGATCGGAGTGCTGCGTGTGGTGCCCGAAACCAGAAACCCAGAACCCTCACCGCTGGACTTAATCGGCCTCGTATTGAGTTTCGTCGGGATGTTGCTCCTGGTCTACGGCATCATTCATTCCTCGGCTGAAACCGCATGGTTGACTGCCGGGGTGATCGTGCCCGTCGTGGCCGGTATCGCACTCCTGGCGGGGTTCCTGCTTTACGAATCCCGTAGTGAGCACAAGTCCTTTGACGTGTCGCTGTTCCGCAACCGCGGTTATGCGATCAGTCTGACAGCGGTGTGCCTGGCGTTCTTTGCCTTGATGGGTTTGACGTTTACGCTGCCGTTCTACCTACAGATCGTGCGCGGTTTCGACACGTTAACCGCCGGGCTGATGTTCCTCCCGTTCGCGGTCGGTCAGTTGATTTCTGCGCCCCGCAGTGCGAAAGCGGTGGACCGGTTTGGCTACAAAGCAGTGATGGGAACAGGGCTGATCTTCGTGGCGGTGACGTTGTATGCCATGACTCAGTTGGATCTGGAGTCTAGTATCCCGTTGCTGCTGCTGGGATTCTTCCTTTTCGGACTCGGCATGGGATCGGTGATCTCGCCCGCCACCGCCGTTATGCAGAACGTTCTGCCGCTGAGCCGTGCAGGTGCCGGCTCGGCGGTGCAAAACACAGTGCGACAACTAGCTGGTGCGTTGGGCGTTGCGGTCGTTGGCAGTGTGTTGGGTTCCCGCTACGCCGACAATGTGGCACCAGCATTCGCCGATCTGCCCGCGGATTTCCCGGCGGATGAAGCCGAGCAATCAGTGGTTGCCACCGAAGCCATCTTGACCGGTCTGGAGTCGCAACAAGGACTCCCTGTTGAGCAGCTCGAGCAGGTGCGGCAGGCCGCCTATGAGGCATTTGTGTCGGCCTCACACGCCACTATGCTGTTGAGCGCCGTGAGCGTGACGGTGGCGGTGGTGTTGGTGTTCACGCTGCTACCAGCCATCAAGCCGCCACAACAGGGGGATCAATCTCCAACCGACACTTGGGACGACGAGGATGGAGACACCAGCGAAGAGGTTTTGGCGGAAGAGGGTCTGGCGGCTAAAACCGACTCGACCCCGCCCGCTACTGATCCGAAGTCGCCTCCCGCCAGCGGTTCGTAATCGGCAGCCGCCGATCCCGACCAAACGCCCGAAGACTTACCTTCGGACCAGGTGGGTACTGGCGCCGCTTGTACTCGGCAGAATCGGTCATCCGCACCACGTCGCGGACTAGTGCAGCGTCGAAACCTTGCGCGACGAGTTCCGCAACACCACGATCCTGTTCCACGTAGTCATCCAAAATGTCGTCGAGCACCGCATAGTCCGGGAGTGAGTCGGAGTCCAACTGGTCTGGGCGAAGTTCCGCACTCGGTGGCTTGTCGATGCTGGATTGCGGAATTGGCTCCGGCTGGTTCTCACGGCGAGCTTGCTCGTTGCGCCAGCGAGCTAGTCCCCACACGAGAGTTTTGGGGATGTCCTTGATCGGAGCGAAGCCACCGACCGCATCGCCGTAGATCGTCGAGTAGCCGACCGACAGTTCAGTCTTGTTGCCGGTAGCCAACACCAGGTGGCCTTCTTGATTCGAGATTCCCATGAGTGTCACGCCGCGGACCCGCGCCTGCAGGTTCTCTTCAGCTAAGCCGGTGAGTCCCAATGAATTTTGAAACGCTGCCACCATGTCGGCGATCGGTACGGTGCGGAACTGCAAGTCAGTGCGCTCCGCGAGCAGCGCTGCGTCATCTTGCGAGTGTTGCGAGGAATACGAACTGGGCAACGACACCGCGTGCACGTGGTCTGGGCCGAGGGCATCGCAGGCTAGCGCGGCTACCACCGCAGAGTCGATCCCACCGGACAGTCCCAACACCACTGAGGTAAACCCGTTCTTGCGGACATAGTCGCGCAGCCCTAGCACGAGTGCCGCCCAGATCTCCGCTTCGGTATCCAGCGGCGCGGGGATGGGGGTGATGGCGACTGGCGGCCCGGACTCCGGCATATCCACGATCAGCAGATCCGGCTGGAAACGAGGGGAGCGGGCTATTAGCGTGCCGTTGGCGGACACCACGAGACTGTCGCCGTCGAAAACGAGCTCATCTTGACCGCCGAACAGGTTTGCGTAGGCCACCGCACAACCAGCCTCGGCGGCTCGCTGCTGACACAACTCCAACCGGACATCGTCCTTAGCCTGCTCATACGGGGAACCGTTCAGCACCAGCAGCAGTTCCGCACCGGCTTGCCGCGCCCAATCCACCGGACCCCCGGACTGCCACAAGTCCTCACACACCGCTAGCGCGATCGTTCGGCCAGCGACCTCGATGATGCCGGGCTGATCACCCGGAACGAAATAGCGGTATTCGTCGAAAACGCCGTAGTTCGGTAAATGGTGTTTGCGATATTGCGCGATGATCTCGCCACCGTGCAGCACCCACACGGCGTTGGTGGGTGCGTTGCGGGGGCTGCCTAGGCCGGGTTGAGTTTCTGCGGCGCGATCCAGCAGTCCGAAAACTACAGTCAACTCGCCCAAGCCGTTGGTCATCAGCGCGGCGGCGAGCGCCAAGCCAGCATCTCGGGAGGCTTCGATAAACGAGTCGCGCAGCGCTAGGTCTTCGATCGGATATCCGGTCAGCGCCATCTCTGGCAGCAATGCCACATCAGCACCTGCTTCCGCTGCAGCCCGGCACTGGGCCAGAATTAAGGCGGAATTCCCGGCCAAGTCGCCCACGGTGGGGTTGATTTGGGCCAATGCCAGACGAATTGGTGCCATTTCGTCAGGCTACTGCGCGCATGTCCGTGAGCGCTGCGCGGATCTGTTAGGCAAGATGGTCCTATGGATAAGCAGACCGAATACGTGCTCCGGACTATTGAAGAGCGAGACATCCGGTTCATCCGGCTGTGGTTTACCGACGTGCTGGGCACCTTGAAGTCGGTGGCCGTGGCTCCAGCAGAGTTAGAAGGGGCGCTGGCCGAGGGCATCGGTTTCGATGGCTCCGCCATTCAGGGGTTGGCCCGGGTGACTGAGGCGGACATGTTGGTGCGCCCCGATCCGGCCACGTTTCAAGTGCTGCCCTGGCGCGGCGAGACCAAAGGTATTGCCCGATTGTTTTGCGACATCCTCAACCCCGACGGTTCGCCAGCATTGGCCGACCCCCGGCACGTACTGCGTCGCACCCTGGAACGGGCCGGCGACCTCGGGTTCACTTTCTACCTGCATCCCGAAATCGAGTTCTACCTCTTCCAGTCTGCCCACGAACCCGGTGGGCCGCCGCCAGAGCCGATCGACCAGTACGGCTACTTCGACAATGTGCCGCACAGCATCGCCCACGACTTCCGCCGCGCCACCATCACCATGCTGGAAGCAATGGGCATCTCGGTGGAGTTCAGCCACCACGAAGGCGGCCCCGGACAGCAGGAAATCGACCTGCGCTATGCCGACGCGCTGACCACCGCTGACAACATCATGACCTTCCGGCTGGTGGTCAAAGAAATGGCACTGGAGCACGGCGTGGTCGGCTCGTTCATGCCCAAACCGCTGGCGGACCATCCCGGCTCCGGTATGCACACGCACCTGTCGTTGTTCGAGGGGGACAGCAACGCGTTCTTTGAGCCAGGTGCTCCCTACCAGTTGTCGAAGGTGGCCCGATCGTTCATGGCCGGCCTCCTTCGCCATGGCGCCGAAATCAGTGCGGTTACCAACCAATGGGTGAACTCCTACAAGCGCATCCACGGCGGCGGTGAGGCACCGGCCTATGTGTGTTGGGGGCATAACAACCGCTCCGCGATGGTAAGAGTTCCGATGTACAAGCCACACAAGAGCGGTTCCACTCGGATGGAACTGCGCACTCTCGATGCTGCTTGCAATCCTTACCTCGCATTCGCGGTGGTGTTAGCGGCCGGGCTGAAAGGTATCGAAGAAGACTATGAACTGCCGCCTGGTGCTGAGGACGACGTCTGGTCACTCACCCCGGCGGAAAGACGAGCACTGGGAATGAATCCATTGCCCGGCAGTTTAGGTCAAGCGGTGGACGTGATGGAGTCATCCGAATTGGTGGCCGACACCTTAGGGGAACAGGTCTTTGATTACTTGTTGCGCAATAAGCGCGCCGAATGGGCGGCGTATCGCCAACAGGTGACCCAGTTCGAGTTGGACCGCTATCTGCCGCTGCTGTGAGCGACGCACGACGCAGCACCGAGTCGGCCCAACTCGCCCGACTCGGATTTCAGGATCCCGATCGCGCCATTGACCTGATTTCAGCGGCTCCTGCTGCCGCGCAGATCAGCACCGAGACCGCGACCGCGCTAGCTGAGGCGGCCGATCCAGATTCCGCACTCCTGTCACTGACCCGGATCGCCGATGCCGCAGAGGCTGCCGGAATGCTGTCAGATTTCGGCGATGCGCTGCTGTCTGATGAGGAAATCCGGCGTGGGGTTGCCGGTGTACTGGGCGCATCGCAGGCTTTGGCCGACCACCTCGTGCGGCATCCCGAGGACTGGCAGTTGCTGGGTCCGCGCGCCAGGATCTCTCGCAATGAGGTCATCAACAATCTGCTGACTGCGGTCGGCGCTGACCCGGCCGATGGGGCGCCTACCGCAACGCTGCCGTACGCGGAGGCCCTCATCGAACTGCGGCTCGCGTATCGGCGGCAACTGCTGGCCATCGCACGCCGGGACCTGGTGGCAGCGGAGGACTACGCTCATACCGTTGCGGACTTGAGTGATGTAGCTGATGCGGCACTAGCGGCGGCGCTAGCAATCTCGCGGGCCCAAGTGGGACCGGTCGCCAAGGAATGTCGCATTGCTGTCATCGCCATGGGTAAGTGTGGCGCGCAAGAACTGAATTATGTGTCGGATGTCGACGTGATTTTTGTAGTGGAATCCACCAGCGACGACGATGCGGCTGCGGTGCGGGTCGGCACCGAACTTGCTAGCGGTTTGATGAAGGCGTGCAGCGCCGAAACCGCCGAGGGTGCGCTGTGGGAAGTGGATGCTGGCCTGCGACCGGAAGGCAAAGCTGGGGCGTTGGTGCGCACGCTGCCCAGTCATATTGGCTACTACGAACGGTGGGCGGACACCTGGGAGTTTCAGGCACTGCTTAAGGCCCGAGCGGCCGCCGGTGATGCTGAACTGGGACAGCGTTACGAGCAGGAGACGGCCCCATTCGTATGGCAGGCGGCTGGCCGACCGAACTTTGTTGAGGACGTGCAGGCGATGCGTCGCCGGGTGGAGGAATCACTTCGGGGCAAAGCCGCGGAACGGCAGTTGAAGCTCGGGGCTGGGGGACTGCGTGACGTCGAATTCTCGGTGCAACTACTGCAAATGGTGCACGGTCGCGAAGACGCGCTGGTGCGCAGCCCTGGAACCATCAACGCGCTGGAGGCACTGTCGAACTACGGCTACGTGGGGCGATCGGATGCTGGCGGACTGGCGCGTGCCTATCGATTCCTGCGCACATTGGAGCACAGACTGCAGTTATGGCGGCTGCGCCGGGTGCACGTGGTCCCCGACGATCCTGGTGAACTGCGGCGAGTAGCCCGTTCCTTAGGTTTTCGGGTGGATCCAGAAGCAGAGTTCGACACCGCCTGGCGAAATGAGCAACTTGAGGTTCGCCGACTGCACGAGAAGCTGTTCTATCGGCCATTGCTGCAGGCAGTGGCCCGGTTGGATCCGGGGGAGGCTCGACTCTCGCCGGAACAAGCAGGTGAGCGGCTTACGGCGCTGGGTTTCACTGATCCGCAGGCCGCGTTAGGACACCTGATGGCGTTGACCTCGGGAGTGAGTCGCCGCGCGGCCATTCAACGGACGTTGCTGCCGGTACTGCTGAGTTGGTTCGCAGACAAACCCGACCCGGATATGGCCTTGTTGAGTTTCCGCCGCGTCAGTGACGCGTTGGGAGCGACCCCCTGGTATCTGCGGCTATTGCGGGACGAATCGGTAGCGGCAGAGCGACTCGCAGAACTGCTGGGCTCCAGTCGCTACACCGCCGACCTACTTATCCGTACCCCCGAGGCGGTCGCGCTGTTGGGCTCCGAGGACGACCTAGCTGCCAGAGATCGGGCTGCATTGGAGTCGGCGGCGCTGTCGGCAGTGAATCGTCGCGAGGAAGCTGATTCCGCCATGACCGCGCTACGTTCCTTTCGGCGCCGCGAGCTGCTGCGGATCTCCGTCAGTGATGTGTTGCAGTTAGCAGACATCGAACAGGTCGGTAGCGAGTTGTCGGACCTGGCTGGTGCCACGTTGTCCGGCGCTCTGCAAGCCGCGGTACTGGGCGTGGCTGCCGGTGAGAAGCTGGGCATCCGCTTCCTCGTGATGGGGATGGGACGCCTCGGCGGTGGTGAAATGTCGTATGCCTCTGACGCCGACGCCATGCTGGTGTACGACGCACTCCCCGGCACGGACGCGGCCACGGCTGAGAGACAGAGCCGGGCCTTAGCCGGGGAATTTCGCCGGCTACTCGCGCTGCCGTCCTCCTATGCAGAGTTGGCGCTAGACACCGATTTGCGGCCGGAAGGTCGCAACGGGCCGATGGTGCGGTCGTTGGAGTCCTATGCCGCCTACTACGACAAGTGGTCGTCCCCGTGGGAGGCGCAAGCTTTGCTCCGTGCCAGGCCCATGGCTGGAGACACCGCTCTCGGGGTCGCTTTCACCGAAATTATTGATCCGCTGCGTTTCCCAGCGGACGGTCTTGCCGATGAGCACCTGCGGGAGATGCGGCGACTTAAGGCGCGAATGGAATCAGAGCGGTTGCCGCGGGGAACTGATCCTTCTCGGCACGTGAAACTGGGACCCGGTGGGCTGTCTGATGTGGAGTGGACCGCACAGCTGCTGCAACTGCAGCATGGAGCTGGCCATCCGGAACTGCGTGACACACGGACACTGCCTGTGCTTCGGGCGGCGGGTGCTAGCGGTCTGATCGGCAGCGAGGACGAGCAAGTGCTGCTGGAATCCTGGCAACTAGCCAGTCGGATTCGTAACGCGATTATGCAGGCCACTGGTCGACCGGCAGACGTGCTGCCGCAGGACGAACGCTCACTGGCTATTGTGGCGCATTTGCTGGGCTACCGACCGGGAGCTGCCCGGCAGTTGCTGGAGGACTATCGCCGGGTCACCCGCAGGAGTCGCCGGGTGATGGAGCGAATCTTTTACGACGGGGGCTAGCGGTCAGCGGCGAACGCACACAGTCTTTGCCGCCTTGTCGTGGAGACCGCGAGTGTCTTGGTCCCAGACCACTGGCGGAATAACGAGGCAAATAAGGGCCGAGCGCAGTAGCAAACTCAACAGACCCGGGGGCCGATTGTCAGTGCGGATGACCGCCAAAGACAGCAGACGCTGACCAAATGAGGACCCGGTGAGGAACTGCAGCAGGGTGATCTGCACGAAGAAGATTCCGAGGGTGAGTAGACCAAAATCGGGATCACCGATGAGCCCGGCCACCACACTGGCAACCAACAGTGAGGCGAACCAATCGACCATCAAAGCCGCCAGCCGACGACCGAACGGCGCGATCGACCCTGGACCCTCCTGCGGCAGCCCGAGCCGTTGACCTCGATAGTCCTGCGGTTCGGCGAGCAACTCGGGGGACTGCCCCGGAGTCATCAGCCACGAACCAAGCGTGCGTCTGTCCACGCCTCAACCGTACCCTCGAGTCCTCAATTCCGCCCCTCTGACTAGCCGGTACCGCGGTGATAGGCGTGCCGAACAACATTGAATTCGACGTAACCTCCCGGAAACATTTGGGACACGACCGGGAAATCGACCCCGCCTATTGTCTCCTTATTACCGGGGGGCAGACTGTCCCCAATGCCGTTGCAGTGCGAAGTCGCCAGCAACGGTTCCGGACCTATGAGGAGGGTTAATGTCAAAGCGCCCGGAGTTCAACAATGCGGACGACGCGCTGCGGTACATCAAGGATGAGGACGTCAAGTTCGTTGACGTGCGATTCTGCGATCTGCCAGGCGTCATGCAGCACTTCAACGTTCCGGTCGAGAGCGTGGATGAGGCGCTGTTCACCGACGGTCAGATGTTCGACGGCTCATCTATTCGTGGCTTCCAGCAGATCCACGAGTCAGATATGAAGCTGATTCCGGACCCGGCCACCGCCTACGTCGACCCGTTCCGTGCGGAAAAGACGTTGGTGATGAACTTCTCCATCCGTGACCCGTTCACCGACGAGCCCTACAGCCGCGACCCTCGTCAGGTGGCCGCAAAGGCCGAGGCGTACCTCAAATCCAGTGGGATCGCTGACACGGCCTTCTTCGGCCCCGAAGCCGAGTTCTACGTCTTCGACGACGTTCGTTTCGAGACCAAGACCAACGCTGGCTACTACCACATCGATTCGATCGAGGGTCAGTGGAACACCGGTCGTGAAGAAGAGGGCGGCAACAAGGGCTACAAGACCCGCTATAAGGGTGGCTACTTCCCGGTGCCGCCGGTTGACCACTACGCAGATCTGCGTGACCAGATGTCGCGCACGTTGACTGATGTCGGCATCCAGGTGGAGCGTGCTCACCACGAGGTGGGTACCGCTGGTCAGGCGGAGATCAACTACAAGTTCAACACCCTGCTGCGCGCGGCCGACGAGGTGATGCTCTTCAAGTACATCATCAAGAACGTTGCCTGGAATGCTGGCAAGACTGCGACCTTCATGCCGAAGCCGCTGTTCGGCGACAACGGTTCCGGTATGCACAGCCACCAGTCGCTGTGGAGAGACGGTTCTCCGCTGTTCTACGACGAGCTCGGTTATGCCGGCCTGTCTGATACGGCCCGCTGGTACATCGGTGGCCTGCTCAAGCACGCTCCGGCAGTGTTGGCATTCACCAACCCGACGGTGAACTCCTTCCATCGTTTGGTGCCGGGCTTCGAAGCGCCGGTGAAGTTGGTGTACTCGCAGCGCAACCGTTCCGCCTGCATCCGGATCCCGATCACGGGCTCCAACCCGAAGGCGAAACGGATCGAGTTCCGCGTGCCCGACCCATCCAGCAACCCGTACCTCGCGTTCTCCGCGATGTTGATGGCTGGCCTTGACGGCATCAAAAACAAGATCGAGCCAGTGAGCCCGGTCGATAAGGATCTCTACGAGTTGCCGCCGGACGAGGCTGCTGACATCAAGGAGGTGCCGTCGTCGCTGGAGGGTGTGCTCAGCGCGCTCGAGGATGACCACGACTTCCTAGGTGAGGGCAATGTGTTCACCCCGGACTTGATCGAGACCTGGATCGATTACAAGCGAACCAACGAGATCGACCCGATGCGGCTGCGCCCGCATCCGCACGAGTTTGAGATGTACTACGACATCTAAGTCGAAGTTTCCGGACTCACGGCCGCAAGGCCGAGGCGATGGGCCGCACATCTTTGG
>JAHZLH010000031.1 GCA_022599915.1 Actinomycetes bacterium | reverse complement strand
CGGTCCCTGTGGACCGAGCGCCGCCCTGTTCCCCGACGTACGTCGGAAGATGACGGTGTTGTGGACTAGAAGGCCGACTCGGGCAACTCCATGATGTCCAGGTCAGTCCCGGCTGCGGCAATCTTTTCTGCCGTCAACAGCGGAAGCCGGTTGTGTGCGAACCACTTCGCTGCGGCGATCTTGCCGGTGTAGAAGTCAACATCCTTGTCAGTGGCGCCTGCTTCGAGAGCGGCCTGCGCAACCTCGGCCTGTCGCAGCAGCAACCAACCGATGATCAGGTCGCCGGTCATCATCAGCAATCGGGTGGTGTTCAGCCCCACCAGGTAGATCTGCTTGGGATCTTCCTGGCTGGCCATGGCCCACTCGCCGAGCTTGCCGATGGTGTCCTGGACATCTTGCAGTGCAGTTGCGAGCAGTTCGCGCTCGGCTGCCAACTGGTCACCTTCGCCGCCGCCCTTGATGGTTTCGGTGATCTGTGAGGCGATGTAGAAGACCGCCTTGAACTGATCGCGGACCATCTTGCGGAAGAAGAAGTCCAAGCCTTGGATGGCGGTGGTCCCTTCGTACAGCGTGTCGATCTTCGCGTCGCGGATGTACTGCTCGAGCGGGTAGTCCTGCAAATAGCCGGAGCCGCCCAGCGTCTGCAGCGACTGGGAGCCGAGCAGTTCGTAGGAGCGCTCGGAACCCACACCCTTGACGATGGGCAGCAGCAGATCGTTGATGCGCTCAGCCATGTCGAGGTCGATCTCAGAGTTCTCACCCAAGGTGGCGGCCGCGATCCGGTCCTGCCAGGACGCGGTGTACATCACCAGCGCACGCATGCCTTCGGCGTAGGCCTTCTGCAGCATCAGCGAGCGACGCACATCGGGGTGGTTGGTGATGGGAACCCGAGGTGCAGTCTTGTCGAGCATCTCGGTGAGGTCTGCGCCCTGGACGCGATTCTGGGCGTAGTCCAGCGCGTTCAAGTAGCCAGTACTTAGCGTGGCGATCGCCTTACTGCCGACCATCATCCGGGCGTACTCAATGACCTTGAACATCTGTGCGATGCCCTGGTGCACGTCACCGACGAGGTAGCCGATGGCTGGTTCCTTGTCGCCAAAGGTGACCTCACACGTGGTGGACACCTTCAGGCCCATCTTCTTCTCAACATTCGTGACGTAGGCGCCATTGCGTTCGCCCAACTCGCCGGTCTCGATGTCGAACATGTACTTGGGAACCACGAACAGCGATAGCCCCTTGGTGCCGGGGCCACCGACATCGTCGACGCCGACTGGTCGAGCCAGTACCAAGTGAACGATGTTGTCGCTCAAGTCGTGCTCAGCGGAGGTGATGAAGCGCTTCACGCCCTCGATCCGCCAGGTGCCGTCCTCGTTAGGGAAGGCTTTGGTGGTGCCAGCGCCGACGTCAGAGCCAGCGTCTGGCTCGGTCAGCACCATGGTGGCGCCCCATTGACCCTCAACCATTCGCTCCGCCATCTTCTTCTGATCTTCGTTACCAATGTCGTGCAGGATTCCAGCGAAACCAGGGCCGGCCATGTACATGAACGCGGCAGGATTCGAGCCGAGCACCAACTCAGCGACTGCCCAGCGGACGCTGGCCGGGGTGACGATTCCGCCAATCTCGGCAGGGATCTCCATGCGCCAACCCTCAGAGTCCATCAGGGTTTGGTAGGCGGCTTTGAAGTCCTCCGGCATTGTGACGGTGTGTTCTTTGGGATCGAACACCGGCGGGTTGCGATCCGAGCTGGTGAAACTGTCGGACAGCACGCCAGTCGCCAACTCCTCGGTCTGCCTGAGGAAATAGCGGGCGGTCTCGGGGTCCATATCCTCGAAGACGCCTTCGCCCATGAATTCATCGGCACCGAAGACCTCGAAGAGGTTGAACTCCAGGTCTCGCAGGTTGCTCTTGTAGTGACTCATTTGTCTGCTCCCTAGTGGCTGGGATTGGCGTCCCAGGCACGGGACACCTGCGCGGGGTTACCCGCCAGTAACTCTCATAATGCTACTCGCGAGTAACAAAGGCAATTCTTGGTGCCAACTCGTTGGTCGCAACTAAGTCGCAGTGCGTCCCCAGCCACGGAATCGGTAGTGAGTTAGTGCCCAAACCACGGGTTACAAGGGTCAAGGCGACGGAAGCCAGCGCTGGTCATTTCGTTATCGCTCTACCTAGCTCGTCTTCAAGTGGCGGATTGTACGTGGCCAGTTCTGCTTGACACCCGGATACCCGAGTGGGAGTCTGCTGGCCAGTTAGGCCCTTTGGCTGGGGCCGATGAGTACGCGCCAACTAGGGCGTGCGGTGTTGTGAAGGTGGAGGAGCCATGCGACGCAAAATGGTGAGCCGATCAGCCCCTGTGGCGCTGGGTGCGGCGCTGCTAATGCTTATGGCTGGATGCGGTGCTGCCACCCTTTCCCAGGACGAGGTGCAGACCCAGGCTCAGCAGGCGCTTTCTGAGCAGGTCGGCATCGAGGCGCCGCCGATCAACTGCCCCAGCGACATGGAGGCGAAGGTGGGCGCTGAGATGACCTGCACCCTGTCGGACGGTGAGACCACCTACGAGGTGTACATCACCGTGACCGCCCTTAATGACGACAACACCGCGAACTTCGACATTCAGGTTGCGGACACCCCGGTCGGCTAGCAAACGGCGACGACATTCTCGAATCGGCCGCCTGGTGGGCGCAGGCCCGCGCGGGTGGGGTGTTACGAATCCTTGGTGCCGTCACCAGCAGTTGCACCACTAGTGACCGTTTCCTCCTCGGACCCAATCTCATCCACAGCTGGATCGCCCGACTTCGTGTAGCCCTGCTCCTTACCGAGTTTGCTGGGCCACCATGATTTGGGTCCGATCTCGATGGTGAGTCCCGGGACCAAAAGGGATCGGACGATGAAGGTGTCGATCAAGACACCAACCGCAACCAAGAAGGCGATCTGGAATAGGAACAATAGCGGCAGCACTGCCAGGGCACCGAAGGTGGCAGCCAGGACCAGGCCGGCACTGGTGATCACCCCGCCAGTTACCGCCAGGGCGCGCAAAATTCCTGCCCGGGTCCCATGTTTGACGGTTTCTTCCCGTGCCCGGGTCATGAGGAAGATGTTGTAGTCGATACCTAAAGCCACTAAGAAGACGAAAGAGAACAGCGGTACCGACGGGTCTGCCCCCGGCATGCCCAGAGCGTCGAACACAATGGCGCCGAGACCGAGGGTCGCGGCGAAGGACAGCACGACCGTAGCCACCAGCACGATAGGTCCAGCCACCGCGCGCAGTAGCAACATCAGCACCACCAGAATCACCAAGAGAACGATGGGGATGATCTTGCGGACGTCCTGCTGGGCGGTCTCTACGGTGTCGTACTGGGTTGCGGTGGGGCCACCGACTAGCGCGTCTGGTGAGACCGCGTCCAGTTCAGTGCGCATCACGGCTACGGTGTCCTCAGCGGCGATCGAGTCAGAGGCATTGGACAGCGTCACGTTCAGCAACACTTCACCGTTGACCACGACCGGTTCGCCAGTTCCTGGAGGCCCCTCGGCAGCGCCACTGGTGAGCGGCACTACGCCAGAAACTCCAGGGGTTTTTTCGATGACGGTGGTCGCCTCGGCGAGAGTGTCCTCCGGCGTGATGACAATGGTTTCGCTGCCTGAGCCAGCAGGGAAATGTCGTTCTAATGCATCTTGAGTTGTTGCGGACTCAACTTCAGTGGTGAAGAAGTCCGATGACGGCACCCCGTCGGCCTTGAACGAGGGCAGGAACAGTGCCAGACCAGCGAGTACAACGGCCACCGAGATCCACACCGGTCGGTAACGTCGGCCAACAAACCGAGCCACGCCAGCCCACACACCGCTGGTTTCGTGGCCTTCGGAGCCGAAGTGCGGCCTAAATGGCCAAAAGACGCTGCGGCCCATGAGCACCAGAATCGCTGGCAGGAAAGTCAAGCTGGCGAGCATGGCGAAGCCGATTCCGATGGCTCCGACCGGACCGAGACTCTGGTTGACCTTCAAATCGGACAGCACCAACATCAGCACGCCCAGCACGACGGTGCCACCACTGGCCAGAATCGGCTCCACAACGCCGCGCCAAGCTGCCCGCATGGCTTGGTATTTGGATTCGAAACGACGCAGCTCCTCCCGGTAGCGGGAAACCAGCAGCAGTGCGTAGTCAGTGGCAGCGCCGATGACCAGGATGAACAGGATGCCCTGGGACTGGCCGTTGAGGGTGATGACATCATTTGCGGCCAGCGCGTAGACAGCAGCGGAGGCGACGCCGAGGGCCATGATGGAGGACAGCAGCACGAAGAACGGTAGGACTGGACTGCGGTAGACGACGAGCAGAATGACCAGTACCACGCCGAGGGCCACAAGCAGCAGTAGCCCGTCGATGCCGCCAAATGCCTCGGTCAAATCAGCTAGGAAGCCAGCCGGTCCACCCACGTAGGTGCTCACGCCTGAAATCGGGTTCGCTTCGGCGTCTGCCCGAACCTGTTCCACAATCTCGGCGGTCAGTTCGCCGTCACTGCCATCGACCGGTAAGAACGCGACCGCGGCCTCGCCATCCTCAGCGGGAATGGCACCGCTTCCTGTCGCGGTCACCCCGTCGATCTCGGCGAGTTGTTGGGTAACCTGCTGGATTTGTGACAACTGGGCTTCGGTCAGTTGTCCGCTGTCTGCCTCGAAAACAACGACGGTGGGAACGGACTCGTCGTTGGTGAACTCTTGCTGCGCCTTGGCGACGACCGTGGATTCCGCGCTCTCCGGCAAGAAGAGAAGCTGATCGTTGACCTGGACCTCGGCTAATTTGCCCGCGTAGGAACCAAAAGCACCACCCACGCCCAACCACACCAGGAGCAAAACGGCGGGCAGCACCCAGCGCAGCCTGCGTGTTTTGCCGCCGGTGCTCGGGGCAGAATCGTCGGTAGTCTTGGGCTGGTCAGAGTCCTTAGTCACTTAAAAACGGTAGCGATGTTGATCTTTTTCGCACATTCAGGCCCAAAGTTCCGGGCTGATTAGGGCGTAACGATGCGAATCTCGAAGTCCGCGCTGCTTGTGGGTCGCGCAAAAGGGGGTAAATCGGGCACACTAGAGGCGTGGCGAACAAGGCGGATTCGGGGCAGTTTCCGCATGGCGCCGATCCGGTGGCAGCGAACGAAGATTCGGTGACCCGGGTTGCGCCCCCGATGCACTCTGTCCCGACGACACGGAATGTGTTCATGGCAGGCTGGGTAACCGGCCTCACCGCAGCGATCGTCTGCGTCATTTTGCGGCTTGTCGCGACGCTGTTCGGCACCGATTTCCTCGTGCAACAGCCTTCGTTTGGTGCTGAGGCTGGCCAACTGGGAGAAGTTCCTTGGGCTGCCACTTTCGTGCTGCCGTTGATCGCCGGTCTGGCGGGAGCGGCAGTGGCCGCAGTCTTCTTGGGTGTAAAGGGCTGCCGTCACTGGGTGTTTTGGCTGGGAACGCTGGCGTTGGTCGTCTCGCTGGCCTCGCCACTTACGCAACCTGATGAGGTTGCCTGGGGCACCAGAGTGTGGCTAGCAGCCATGCACGTCATCACCTGGGTGATTGTCGTGCCGCAAGTTGCTCGCGTGGTCGGCGACAGCGATCCCCGAATAACGGCTGGCTACCGCGAAGACTGAGTGCAGCGCTGGCTAGGCTGCTTCGCCGCCCAGATCACTTTCATAGGCGTCGTACATGAGTTGAGTGGTCCATTGATCGAAGCGTGCTACCCGATCGATCAAGTTTGTGACTGCTGACGTGACGTCGGGCAGTTGCTCAGACGCTCCCGCGGCCGAACCGGCGAGAATTCGGACCCGCATGAGTTCGTCTGCGATCTGCTCTTGCTCGTCGTCGAGGCGGCGCACCTGCGCCCCCAGGTGTGGCGCATCTTGGGTGAGTTGGTCGCGCAGGCCGCGCCACATGGTGTCGACTTCTCCCATCAGTCGCACGGAGAGATCGTCGAGTTGTTCGGTGAGATCCACCCACCACTGCGCCAGATTGCTGCTGTCGCGTAGAAGGCCGCTAATCCGGTCCGACGTGATGGACATCGCGGAGCGGGTCTGTTCCGGGATAACGAAACTGGTCGTGGTCATGAGGCCTCCTAGCGTTGCTTTGTTGCTTGGGGCCAGCCTCTCCCGGATCGTGTTGGGTTACCACGCCGAGTCCTTCCCAACTTCGTCGCAGTTCTGTCTCTCAGGCGGGGGATACGTGGCTCTTGCCCTAATTTCCCCGGTTTTCGGGTAGCTAACGTCCGGTATTCACATAATGGCTACCGGGGCAAGCTGGTCGCTGCGAGATATCCGGCACCGAAACCCCACCGGTCAGGGCTGAGTTAAGAGTTGACGGTCGGCAGTGAGGCGGCGATCAAAGTCACGTCATCGCGGTCCCAGTCCACAGCGCGCTCCCGGCCGTAGGTGAGCACGCCTCGCACGAGTGACTCGTCGTTGGTAGTAGTGGTGCGAACGGTTGCCACCAGCTCCAACAGCCCGAGGGCCTCAAGCTGCTCACCAGCCGTGTCGTGAGATTCGATGAGGCCATCACTGAAGAGCAGGAGCCGATCGCCCGGCGTAAAACTGGCGACCTGCTCCGTCCATGGACCTCCTAGCCATGACAACAACGGGCCGGTGCGCTGAAGCTCTACCGGCTCGCTATCAGGTCGCAGCACCAGCGGCGGATGGTGGCCAGCGTTGGCCCAGGTGATTTGGTGTGCGGTCGGGTCAACGATGACGATCGCCGCAGTTGCGGGTGGTTCGTCCTCGTTGGCTAGTCGTTTTGCTGCCAGTTCCAGAGCTGCGGCTGGGCCGCTACCGGAGCCCAACGCCACTGCGATCAGGTGCTTCATCCGAGTGGCGGCCACGCCAATCTCATCGCCATGGCCGGCGACGTCGGCGATGACGAGAGCAACGTTGTCGCCTGGAGTAGTCACGCTGTCCCAGAAATCCCCGGCGAGAACAGTTTCGGCGGCGTGGATTTCGCCGTGTACTGACACCCCGGTGGGGCTGGGGTCGGTAGGAGTAGCTAGCTCTCGCATCAGTGCAGCTACGACCGGTGCCCTACTGGCCAGCGACTCGGTCGCTCGCCGCGCCGCTTCGTCGGCGCGAGTGACATTTTCGATTTCGGCGACGAGTTGTTGCCGCATTTGCTCAGCATCACGACCCACGGCTTGAATCTCCCGTGGGCCGCTCGGATCGATGTGCTCCAGCAACTCGCGATCACGAGCCACCACTCGCATTTGTCGGCGGAGATCATCGAGCGGACTCAGCACCCAGCGCATCAGCAGGAGCCAAGCCAGCGCTACTGCGACGAGGAGAACCAGCATTCCGAGGCCTTGCAGGACTGCCATCCGAGTCGTGAGCTCGTCGAGGCGATCCAGTGCGCCTTCTAGATCGTCATCGATCTTGGAATCGAGTCGATCGACATCGGTAGTCATCCGGTCAAAGCGCCGATCACTGAGCTGACTATCCGCGATGGCTGCCGCTGCCGGAAGGTCCCCAGCAGCTGCTTCAGTTAGCGTCGGCTCGGCGATGTCGGCGATCCAGGCATCCCGACTCTCGGTCGCTTTGCTGATCAGCACCTCGAATTCGGGGTCATCGCCGAGAAGTCCGGTGAGTTGTTGCAGGGCAATGTCGGAGTTGGCCTTTCCATCGCGGTAGGGGCTTAGCCGGCTCTTGTTGCCGGTCTGAATGTAGGCAAAGAGACTGGCTTCCATCTTCCGCACCGACAGACTTAGCGCCTGGGAGGCGTCATCGGCCGGTTCAAGGGTGTTGATCACCAGGTTGGTTTCCCGCTTTACCTGGGTCACGTTGAAGTAGGTCACCGCAGCGGCAGCGATCACTAGGATCAAGCCGATAGCTGCTAGTGCAGTGAGCAAGCCCCGCAATGAGATGCGTTCACGGAAACCTGCCATAGGAAGCACGCTAGTGCCTTGCGGGTTGTGCTGTGGCGATACCGCTGCTCGTACAGTGGTGCAGTGAGCACCCCGCCGAAGTTGCGACCCGACTTAGATCAGTTACCCGGTTACCGCGCTGGCGCCCGGGCGGCCGGCGCAGTGTCGCTGGCATCGAATGAAAACTCGGCCGGGCTATTGCCGGGTCTCGCGGAAATCATCGCTACGGCTGCCAAAGATGTCCATCGTTACCCGGATCCGGCTGCCAACCGTTTGCTGCAGCGGCTGAGTGAGCATCTCGACGTGCATCCGGACCAGATTGCTCTGGGGACCGGCTCCGTGGCGATCTGTCAGCAGATCACCGCCGCGACCTGCTCGCCCGGCGATGAGGTGGTGTACGCCTGGCGTTCCTTCGAGGCATACCCGATCGTGACGCGACTCGCCCATGCTCGATCGGTTCAGGTGCCGCTGCTACCGGACAGCCGCCACGATTTGCCAGCGATGGCTGCTGCGATCACTGATCGAACTCGGGTTGTGTTCGTGTGCACCCCGAATAACCCCACTGGACCAGCCATCCCTACCGCTGAGTTGGCCGAGTTCTTGGATCAGGTGCCGCCGGAGGTGTTGGTCGTAGTCGATGAGGCTTACTACGAGTATGCGGCTGCTTCGGGCGAACAATTCGGCGGGAGTCTTTCGCTGCTTGACCAGCACCCAAAGGCCATGGTGCTGCGGACCTTCTCCAAGGCCTATGGATTGGCTGGCCTGCGCGTGGGCTACGGCGTCGCGGACCCCAGTGTTGTCCAAGGTCTACGCAAAGCGGCCACGCCGTTTGGCGTTAATCACCTAGCCCAAGAGGTCGCCGCAGCAGCACTGGAGCTCAGTGCCGACATGGAGCAGCAAGTCGCCGCGACGGTTGTGGAACGGGAACGAGTGCTGGCTGCGGTCCGAGCGCAAGGATGGCCCGTCCCTGACACCCAAGGAAACTTCTACTGGCTGCCGCTGGGTGCGGACACCGAGGCCGTCGCCGAGGCCTGTAAGCAAGCTGGTGTGTTGGTTCGAGCCTTCCCTGGTGAAGGTGTCCGAGTCACGATCGGAGACCAGGAGCCCAACGAGACAGTGCTCGACGTTTTGTCCAGCTACAGCCCCACTAACTAGCAGCCGGGGCAACTCCCGCACATCGAGGTTGAGGTCACTCTTTGGGGCGCAGATGTTCGGTCCATTGCGAACCGTCCCACCAACGCAACTGGCTAGGATCTTCGTGATCGGGGTACCAGCCGCGGGGTGTTTGACTAGCGGCACCAGTGGCGGCTACCTGCGGTGGCAGCGCGCCCTCAGGCACAGCGACCTTGCGACGGTTGGTTGCGCGCACCACCAACCAAATGATGGCGGCTAACGTGCACAGGAAGCCAACGAAGCCCAGCAGGGCTGCGATCGCTACCCCGCTGAAAATGCTGCCGATGGAATCCGTGATGGGCCGGGCTACCGCCACGCTGCTCCCGGCAGGTTGCACATCCACGGTGTAGGTCCCGGCCCGGGTTGCCGTGAACTTCACGATGCCGAGGTACTCCGCACCCTGGTAGGTCGTGGTTTGGCTTGAAATGCCGCAAGAGATGCAGGTGGTGGGAACCGCTTCACCGTCGGGCCCGGTCACGGTGATGGCGTTGGGGTCAATGTTCAGTCCGCCGGTTGTGGGATCGCCAGTAGTGCCGGTGGGAACGGCGTAGACCGCCCAGTCGCCTTCCTCAAGCTGAACAGGCTGGGGTGAACCGCTGGTCCAGATACTGCTGGGCAAGAGACCGCGAATCTCACCAGAGACCGAGACCACTCCCCAGGCAACACCACCGATCATCAGCGCGATCCCGGCGATGAGCAGAATGACTGGTGCTGGACTCTTCTTCTCCATGTGCGCCTCCCTGGGGTCCGAATCGAGTCGGTAGTCCCAAGATTGCGCGCTGATCTGACAGATGCAAGGGCTTAGCCGCTAGGACAGTGAATCGAAGAGCGCTAATGCCTTAGGGGTGTCCCATTTGACGGCTTGTTGTCCGCCAACCCAGTAGGCATCGCTTTCAATCGGCACTGATGTTGATTCACCGCGCTCGATGGAGATCATGCCGAGGGCAACCGCCAGCCGCGTGTCCGCGATGAATCCAGTTCCCTCATCTACCGTGAGCGCCTCGCCGGTGGCGTTGGCCACCGAGTAGGCCTTGAACGGGTTCAACCAGGTGGTCGGACTCATCGCCTTCTTGGCCACGGCTGCGATGTACTCGCGCTGCCGCTCAGCGCGACCGATGTCGCCCGTGGGATCGGAGTAGCGCATCCGCACATAGGCCAACGCAGTCTTGCCGTCTACTTCTTGGCAGCCCTTTTTGATCTTGAGGCCACTGCGCTCATCGTCGTAATTGGCCATGGGGCACAGCGTGATTCCACCCAGCGCGTCGACTACTTCGGCCACGCCGTCCATACCGATTTCGACGTAGTGATCGATGTGAAGCCCGGTGGTGGTCTCGACTGTATCGACCAGCAGCGATGGTCCGCCGAAGGCGTAGGCGGCGTTGATCTTGTCGGAACCATAGCCCTCGATCGGGACCCAGGAGTCTCGGGGAATCGAGACGAGGGTCGGTTCCCCGAAGAGGGGGACGTGCACCAGCATGATGGTGTCGGTCCGCTGCCCTTCGGTGTAGCCGGTGTTCAACTGCTTGCGCTGCTTCTTGGTGAGGTTGTCCCGACTATCAGTACCCACCAACAGATAGTTGGTGCCGGCAGTTGCTGGGATCTGACTCGCTGGCATGGCCTCGACCTTGGTGACAGAAGTGGCGAACACGACCCCGAGGGTCAGTCCGTAGATCAAGGAGCCAATGAGTACCCACAGCAGGATTTTCAGACCACGTCGACGCTTGCGTGGCGCCGTCGGGGTTGCGACGGGCGGCGGCGTGGCCGTAGCAACGGCCGCGACCGGTTCCTGAACCATGGTGGGTTGATCATCGCCTGGGTTGCCACGAAAAAAGTTCTCGTAGTCAGTCAAGGACTCGGCTCCGCCGGGCTGCGAATCAGCAGCAGCTGGCGGCCGGGTGTCGCCCGATTCTGGGCGCCAATAGTCAGACATGGGCAGTTACTTCCCTGACTTGCCGTGGCGTACACCTGCAAACTTGCGCCTGTCGTGTGCCGTCCATCACAGCCCCTCCTCGCACAGCTCCTCCTCGCCATTTCAGTATCCCCGAGAGTTGAGTAACTCCGGCACTTGGCGAGTGGTGGCGGCCAAGCTGCAATCAGCACTACTCCGAACGGGTGATGCTCACAAGCGGCGTGGGCCTAGCCGTTCGCCACGCGATGGGGCAGCACGGGCGGTGACTGAGGCTGGCGTATTCTGCCGACATGATTCTCTCCGACGGTTCGATCCGGAAGTTGTTGGCGGATGGTGAGCTGATTCTCGATCCCATCGAAGAAACTCAGATTCAACCCGCCAGTGTTGATGTTCGGTTGGGAAGCCGGTTCCTGGTGTTTCGCAATCACACCAGCGAGGTCATCGACCCCTTCGACAAGTCCGTTGAGCTCATGGAGCCGGTGGAGGTGGGCGATGACCGCCCGTTCATCCTGCATCCAGGTGAGTTCGTCCTCGGGACGACGTTGGAGGAGATTGGGCTGCCTGATGACCTGGTGGCACGGGTCGAAGGTAAGTCGTCACTGGGTCGGTTGGGTCTTTTGATTCACGCAACCGCTGGTTTCGTGGATCCTGGTTGGCCGCGCGGTCAGATCACGTTGGAACTGTCCAACGTCGCCACGCTGCCCATCAAACTGTGGCCCGGTATGCGCATCGGACAGTTGTCGTTCCACCGGCTCGACCGAGCAGCCGAGCGGCCCTATGGCCACCCAGAATTGAACTCGAAGTACGTTGGCCAGTCTGGTCCGGTGGCCTCGAAGTACCGAGACAACAAGCGCTAACGCCGGTACTTCGCTCCTGTTTCTTGCTTACTGATAGGTGAGCGCCGTCACGCTCCGCCGCGCCTCGACGAAAGCCGTACCGGTTATTGCTATCTTCGGCAAGTCGGCAACTAAAGGAGACGTTCATGAGCGCACCCCCACCCCCACCGTCCGACGGTGGTACTCCCCCGCCCCCACCACCACCCCCAGGTGGCGGCACCCCGCCACCCCCGCCGGCAGGAGGGTCCCCGGCGCCCGCTGGCGGCTACTCGGTGAGCAACGCTTTTAACTTCGGCTGGACCAAGTTCCAGCAAAACATCGGCCCCTGGCTGCTAGCTTGCCTGATCGCGATCGGCGTCTACGTCGTGGTGTACGCAATCTTCATCCTGCTGCTTATCCCCACCATGTCGACATCGACGACAAATGTGGAGACGGCAGGAGGAACCCTTGAGTTCACCAGTACGTCCGGTGGGATCGCTTCGGCCATCATCACCATGATTATGTTCGTAGTCCTCACGCTTGCGGGCTGGATTATCGCCGCTCAGTTTGTCCGGGCCGCGCTAGGCGTGACTGACCAAGGCCGGATCGAGCTAGGGATCTTCTTCCAGACGAAGGCCATCGGTGTCGTGGTGATCGCAGCACTGATTCTCACCGGTGTCCAGCTCATCCTCGGCATCATTGGTCTGATCCCGATTCTTGGCTGGATCGTCTGGTTCGTTGGTTCTATCGTGGTGGCGTTCTTTGCGCAGTTCTACATGTACTTCGCGTTACAGGAGCAGGGCTCCGGTCTCGACGCCATCAAGTCCAGCTTCGCCTTCGTCAACAGCAACCTGGCGAGCATCGTAGTGCTGTACCTAGCCACGCTATTGACGCTGATCATTGGTGCGCTGCTGTGCGGCATTGGTCTGTTCGTGGCGATCCCGGTCGTAGCGGCTGCTCATGCCTACACCTTCCGGACGCTACGCGGGGAACCGGTAGCTGCCTAAGTTGTTCATGACTGTGCCCCCACCAACTGGTGGGGGCACAGTCATGTCTGGAGCGCAGTTGCGGGTGAGCCCAGCTGCCCGGGTACAAGGCCGGCGACCTGATCGGGTGACCTGACGGCGCCCGGTTCACCTCGGGCAAGCACCATCGCGGAGGTTACGCTGGGGAGGTGACCGCGCCCCTCGCTACCGCAGCACCTGCTGAACGGGTGGCGATTGACCGGCCGGTATTGATCTCGGGGGGACTAGCGCTGGCAGGTTGCGCGGTCTTGGCGCTGATGCCGCCCGGAGAAGGCGCGCTCTACCCGCCCTGTCCGTTTCTGTTGGCTACTGGTCTGGACTGCCCCTTCTGCGGCGGACTCCGTTCCACTCATGCGCTACTGCAAGGGGATGTATCCCGAGCTTTCGATCACAACGTGCTCGTGCCCCTGCTTTTACTGGCTGGATTTGTTGGCTTCACCTGGTGGGGCATCAAGCGAGTCCGGCAAGGTCCAGTCACTGTCAACTGGTCGCGAGCCATCAATCGTTGGGTCATTCCGGTTGCCATGATCGGGATCGCCATTTTCTGGTTGGTACGCAATCTGCCGGCCTTCCCCTATCTCGACTCCGGTGTTGGCTAGCAGGGTAACTGTCCAGTCACTGCGCTGCTGGTCGTGCTTGTAGATGTCTGTGCCGAGACGGTCTGCGGCCAGTCAGCGCTGTGGACATCTGGTTTTCGCGCTGGCGGCACACACTTTTGCTTCGGAGGCCTAACGGTTGAGTCCGGCCAGCCACTTCGCTATACCTGCAATCAAGATCGCAAGGTGTGATCGCTCTCAGCGGCGCTGATCCGTCGCAGAATTGAGGCTTTGCTATGAGCCAGACACCACCGCCACCGCCCGCCGCCCGCCGGGGGACCACCGCCCGCCGGGGGACCACCGCCCGCCGGGGGGCCGATGCCTGGTGCGGGTGGTCAACCCAAGCCTGACAGTTACCTGGTCTGGGCAATTTTGACCACGCTGTTTTGCTGTCTGCCATTCGGCATCGTCAGCATCGTCTACGCCGCCAAGGTGGACGGCGCCTGGGCCAGCGGTGACTACGCAACTGCGATGTCGGCGTCACAAAATGCTAAGAAATGGGCAATCATCTCTGCTTCTGTGGGAGTCGCGGTGATTGTCCTTTACATCTTCCTCGCTCTCGTTATTGGAGTCTTCTCGACGGAAGTCAGCACCTACTGATCCCATCGTGAGGTGGTCTTAATGGCTCAGGTTCGCGTGCCTGCTCAGGAACTGGACTCGTCGCCGGTTCCTGATCAGGTCGTGGCCGGCCGCTCTCGGCGCGTCCAGGCGGGAGCGGTCCTGTTGGTCCTAGCGGGGACCGCCGCCGCAGTGGCGGTCCGAAATCCACACGAACCCGGCTCCTACGGGGTATGTCCGTCGCTGCTCATCTTCGGGGTCTATTGCCCTGGCTGTGGTGCGCTGCGGGCTATGGCGGATGTCGTGGCGGGTGATCCTGCGGCGGCGATGAACCACAACCTATTGTTTCTGCCGGCTTTGGCAGGTCTGCTGGTGTGGGCGGTGGTGCAACTCACGCCACGAGTTCCCAATCTGGGGGTGACCCCCAAACTGTTCTCCCGGTATCGATGGCTGAACTTTCCGGTGATCCTGCTCATCGTGGTGATCGCGTTTGGGGTGCTGCGGAACCTGCCAGGATCGCCCCTGGCGCCATAGCGGACCGCGACGATCGGTGCACCGGAACGAGCTACCGGCTGAGTAGGCTGAATCTAGTCCAGGGACGCCCACCTGGTCGGGGACTCGAGTATTGCGGAGGGACGACATGACAACGGAAGAATCTACTGGCGACGAGCAGCCGGAGACCGGCGAGGTATGCCCGGCCTGTGGCGCCGAAGCGGCGGCCAATGCGCGCAGTTGTCCAGATTGCGGTTCCCCAATGCTGACCGGACCGGAGGACGATGGCTCGGCCACTTCTCCCATTACCCCAGCAGCTGACCCCGGCATTGAGCCCACAACCCCGGTTGCGCCTACAGAGGTGCCGCAGCCACCTGCGGTTTCGGACCAGCCAACCACCCCGCCACCGTCGCAGCCGGGTTGGGGCACACCGGCAGCAATTCCGCCCGGACAGCCGCCAACTCCGGGCATGCCACAACAGGTTCCCCCGGGAGGGTACCCGGCACAATACCCGCCGGCCGCGCCGACGAACTCGTCCGCGATTGCGTCGTTGGTCTGCGGAATCTTGGGCCTCACTGCGTGCCCGGTCGTGCTCTCCATCGTGGCGTTGGTGCTGGGATACAGCGCCAAGAAGGCGATTCGTGTCTCGGGTGGTCAACAGCAGGGTGACGGTATGGCCACCGCCGGGATCGTCACCGGCTGGATCGGCATCGCGATTTGGGGTGCCGTACTCGGGTTCTATCTGGTCATCTTGCTGATCGCGCTCATCGCTGGTGGTAGTAGTTCAGGCTACTAGATCCGGTATGGCGGGCGGGACGGATTCGGTTCACGGAACTCGCTTCTGGAACGTGAGCAGGAGTGGGCGACAGCCGTTGTCGTTCATCGTGGCGCGCTGAATGCTGCGGCAGGTGGTGGTGCCCGCTGGCCGTCGTGACCGCGCCTGCCGGGTAACGTGTTTCAGGGGGAGCGACGAGCCGGTGGCCGGCGCCCGATCCGCCCGATCTGGGGAGATGAGTAATGTCGGAAGACATCGAATCCGAAGCTGCTGCGCAAGGGGCAGCGAGCGATCGACCTTTCCCGCACCTCGCTGGTGGTGGCGTACCGGCCGGCACGGAAGCCGCCCCACCAGTCGATGAGCGAACTGCTGCGCAGGAACAAACGGTCGTGCAGCAGCCGGAAGGTGCCACCCAGGAGTCGACAACGCAAGAGGCAGTACCACCACCTGCCGCTTCGTCGTCGCCAGTGAGTCCAGCAGCTGTAGTTCATCCGGAACCACAGCCCCACCCACCGCAGCAACCTGATGCTGTCAGCCATCCGCAGCCGCCATCACACGGTGACGCCCCAGATCCGCAACAGTACGATCCAACTACGACGGCACCACAACCAGCAGCCTGGCCGAACGACTCGCAGCAGCAGGGTCAATCGGGATACCCGCCGCAGGCCTATCCGCAGCAGCCCTATGGCACCGACCCGACTCCGGTCGGGTACGGTCAGCAACCCAGCGGCGCTGGCGGAGCGCAGGTGCGAACTGGTCCCACCGATAACTCTGCAGCAGCATCACTGATCTGCGGCATCGTCGGTGTGGTCTTCTCCTGTGCCTGGGGAATCGGCGGGGTCCTCGGAATGATTGCCGTGATCATGGGAATGAATGCGCGCCGCCGGTTGCGCAAGCCCGGCTGTACCTTCCGGGGCGAGGGCATGGCGCTCACCGGGATCATCACGGGTTGGATTGCGGTGGGACTTGGCCTGATTGTCCTCGGTGTGTTCACGCTGCTGGCGGTCACCGCTGGTAGTTAGCGCCTGGAGCGATGGTGCGAGTGCGGTACCAGCTCAACATCGGCGACGGCATCTGCCTAACACCCACCAACATCGGGCTGGCACCAGATCAGTTCGGCGGCGTACCGTCGCCCCCTACCGCCTGCCACACGGACTTGGTGAATTCAGCCAAGGCGCCGGGTGATTGCCAGTCATAACAGGCAGTGACTTGTCGGTCGGAGTCGTAGCTTGTGTCGAAGTAGTCGTACACCGCCCCCTGCTCTTGCAACGGTGGACCCACCTTCAGCTTGTATCCCATCGGCCCGCACTTGAGGTCGTCAGGACGCAGTTGGTACCACACCACGCTCGCGTCCCAGATCGGCTTTGTCGTGCTAATAGCCTCCGTCCAAAACTTCGCAAAGGGTACTGACTGCTCACCGAAGAAAGCGGCCCGAGGATTTGCGGACTCGGCCAGTTTCTCGATGCTCGACGTATCAATGGCGCCTTGCGACGAAACACTGAACATGATGACCGTGACGTCCAGATTGGTCTCCTCTAACAGGAGGTGCAGGGCAGTTGGATCCATGACGTAGTTAAAGTCGCGCAGCGTCTTGCCATCCAGCACTAGTGGGCCGGGAGAGCTGCCGATGAGGGCAACCACTCCGCCCAAGTTTTCCACGCTATCGGGGAACTGGGTGGCCAAGCATGCGAGGTCGGTCATCGGCCCGATCGCTAGCACGATGAGTCCTGGGGTCTGCTCGGCCTGCTCTTTGAGGAACAGCACTCCGTCGTTGACGCAACCGTCGGTGCCAATGTCGTCGCCGCTGACGCTGCTGGCGTCGTCGAGCCATACCGAAGCACCCTTAACCACCGGGACATCTGTATCCATCGCCTCGACGGTTCGCTGTGCCACCGCCACCTCGGGCGCGGCCATGTTGTTGCCCATCGTGACGATAACGCCACGGATGTCCAAACCACCTTCGGCGACGGCCAACGCGTACGCCCAGGCGTCATCGACGTCTGACGGAGTCTCATCGGTTCCGTTGGTTGCGCCGGTGGTCAGGCCCATAGCCATATCGGTGGAGAAGACCACCGGAGTGCCAGCTGTATTGGCACGAGAGGTGGCCTCGCTGTCGGAGCCAGACCCGGCAGCACCGCAGCCGGAGACCAGCAACAGCACGACAGCCGTAATCAGTCCGATCCACATGCGGCCGAGCCTACTCACCAGAACCTGGCCGGATCTTGCCAGCACGGTGGACGTGGGCGCTTCGCAACTGCACCCAGCTCCCGCCGTGGGGGCTGACTAGGAGGACTGTGTCTCGGAGTCCTTGACTGAACTCAGCATCAGCGACGCCAAATCCACAACCTCGACGTTCTCGGCCTGGCCCTCTTGCTGGCGAACGGTGACGCCGTCGTTGAGCATGACCGAGCAGAACGGACAGGCGACCGCCACCTTGGAGGCACCGGTGCCAATAGCCTCGTCGGCCCGGTTCTGGTTTACCCGAGTGCCCAATGTTTCTTCCATCCACATCCGGGCACCACCAGCGCCGCAGCAGAAGGACTTTTCGCCGGAGCGTTCCATCTCGACCAGGTTGGCACCCGGCAGTGATTCCAGTAGCGCACGCGGTGGCGTGTATACCTCGTTGTGACGACCCAAGTAGCAGGGGTCGTGGTAGGTGACGGTGTCGTCAACCCGGTTCATCGGAACCAGTTTCTCCTCGTACACCAATGAGTGCAGCAGTTGCGAATAGTGAACCACCTCGTAGTTACCGCCGAACTCCGGGTATTCCCGGCCCAGGGTGTTCAAGCAGTGTGGGCAAGTAACCACGATTTTCTTGGCGCCAACCTCGTTGAGCACTTCAACGTTTTGGTAGGCCTGCATGAAGAACAGCGGCTCGTTGCCAGCACGACGGGCGGGATCCCCGGTGCAGGTTTCACCTTCGCCCAGCACCATGAAATTCACATCGGCGGTGTGCAGCAGTTCGGCGACCGCCTTGGTGGTTTCCTTGGCCCGGTCCTCATACGCCCCGGCGCAGCCCACCCAGAACAGATATTCGACATCGTCCGGAATCTTGTCCTCGCCGTCCATACCGAACACGCGAACCGGGAAGTCGACTTCCTCGATCCAGGCGTTGCGGACATTGGCATTCATACCCCAGGGGTTGCCCTTATTCTCCAGATTTTTGAACAGGCCGTTCAGCTCGCTGGGGAACTCAGTGTTGATCATCACCTGGTGGCGGCGCATGTCTACAAAGTGGTCGACGTGCTCAATATCTACCGGGCACTGATTGACGCAGGCGCCGCAGGTGGTGCAGGACCATAGCGCTTCCTCGTCGATGACTGCTCCCTCTGCAGAGCGGTGTCCGCTAGCGTCGTAGCCGTCGGTGGCGCTATTCGGGTCATCGGGACGAGCGCCTACCAGTTCGCGTCCGACCTCGTGCTGTACCGATTCCGGCATGGTCGCGAGGATCTCTTCGTTGATCTCGCCCAGT
>JAHZLH010000030.1 GCA_022599915.1 Actinomycetes bacterium | reverse complement strand
GTTGCGGTTGCGGATGTGCTGCTCCCGCAGCTGCATAGCCGACCAACCACGCTAGAGCGGTGGCCCGGTGGGGTAGTGGCCGGTACCGAGCCAGGCAGCGGGGTCAAGGGGGCCGCCTTCTACCAGAAACGGGTGCCACGCGGAGCGCCCGATTACGTGCAGACCTGCCGTATTGCCTTTCCCAGTGGGCGCAGCGCTGATGAGGTATGTCCGACCGAACCTGCCGTGGTGGTGTGGGCAGCGACCTTGGGCACCATCACGTTCCACCCCTGGCCGGTTCGGAGTGATCGGCCAGATAATCCAGATGAACTGCGACTGGATTTCGATCCGCAGCCCGGAACGGATTTTCGTGATGCTGCCGAGGTGGCGCTGGCTGCACGTGATCTGATGGCGGAATGGGGGTGGACCAGTTACGTCAAGACGAGTGGTGGACGCGGGGTTCACGTCTATGTACGGATTGAACCGCGTTGGACGTTCACCGAGGTCCGACGTGCCGCCATCGGGATCGGTCGGGAGTTGGAGCGACGACTGCCTGGCCGGGTGACCACGAACTGGTGGAAAGAGGAACGTGGCGAACGAATCTTTGTGGACTACAACCAGAACGCCCGCGATCGCACTATTGCGGCGGCCTGGTCCATTCGACCGCGACCGCAAGCCACGGTGTCTACACCACTGAACTGGGATGAACTGCTGGACGTCGTGCCCGAAAAGTTCACGGTGAAGACGACTCCGGCTCGACTCGCCAGTGTCGGGGACCCGTGGGCGAGCGTCGACGATGAAGCGCACGACCTGACCCCAGCACTGGAACTCTTCCGCCGGGATCAGGAGCAAGGCCTCGGGGACCTGCCCTATCCGCCAGATCACCCCAAAATGCCGGGGGAGCCGAAGCGGGTGCAGCCCAGTCGCGCTACCGATCCCCCCGGACCGGTCGCATAGGACTGGTCCGGGGGATCCGAGTCCCCGTTACTGCGCAGCGGGCCGCCGCCACTGACTAAACGCTGCGAATCAGCCCGGGACCCGATTCGGATCAGGTCACTTCAGTCAACGTCACAAATGCCCCGCAGCTTCTTAGGGATGGCCTTACGGTCGGTTTCGCAGGTCTTGCGTTGATCGTCGACCCACTTCCACTTCCCGTTCTTCTTCTGCTTCCCGTACACCAGATATGCGATGTCAACGTTCATTTCGAAGTCACCGGCTGCCCACCACTGGCCGTTCTTCTTGGCGCATTTCTTGTCAATAACAAAACTGACTTCGCCGTCATTAGTCTTGTTCAGCGCTTTCTTGATGGCCTTCTTCTTACACGGTGGCTTGTGTTCGGATGCGTTAGCTGCAACTGGGGCGGTGATGCTGAGCGCCATGGCGGCGGGGGCAGCGATGGCAAGTGTGAGTAGTTTCTTTTTGAGTGGCACGATCTTCTCCTTCTTGGCACCTTCAACCTAACGATTCGAATTCGTTGAGGCGCGATGATTGCTGCCGTGCAGCTGGGGATCAGTGGGTACCGGCCACATAGTTCCCGAGCCCGATGTGGATGCGAGGCTAGGGCACTCCAGCTGACGCCCGTCCAGAAATCGCCCACGCGGAGTCGTGGACTCTAGACTGGCAACGTGATGGTGCGGCCAGCGAAGTCCGAAGATGCGACAGCGGTTGCCGTTCTTGTGGATTCCGCTGCCGGCGGGATGTTCAAGGCCATGGTTGGGGACTTGAGCGTTCTAGCGGAAGCAAGTTTGACCCCCGGTCACCAGTTGAGTCTGGAGCATGCGGTGGTTGCGGTTGACGGTGATCAGCTACTTGGCGCTGCCTCGGCCATGACTGGAGTCGAAGCGCGAGCTGACTCCAGCCAGGCGCTAGCAGCGGCTGCGGGATGGCGCAGTGTGCGGATGATGGTGGTCTCCGGACTCTTCCGGCCCATCTTGCGATTCATGGACCGTCATCACGATGACGAGTTCTATCTCATGGCGATCGCGGTAAAACCCGAAGCACGCAATAGTGGCGTGGGCTCACTGCTGTTGGCTGACGTGGAGCAGCGGGCGGCTGCCGCGGGTAGTGCCCACATCGCGCTGGATGTCGATGCTAATAACTCGGATGCAAAGCGACTCTATTCGCGCAAGGGTTTTCGCCAGGTGGCGGTTTCATCGCGAGCGTGGCTCGGTGGCGGTGCTCAGGTAGAGCGTTGGGCACGCCCGCTGGCCGCGAGTGATGACTAGGCCAGGCGAAGGCACGAGAGCAGTCAGCCTAGTCCGGGAACGATCTGGTCCAACTGATAGCCCACTGGTTGTTCCAGCTGGTCATATCGGCAGGACGCAGGCGTCCGATCGGGGCGGAATCGCAGCAGTTTAGTGGTGTGCCGAAAGCGGACACCTTCCATGTGGTCATAGCCAACTTCGGCGACCAACTCTGGCCGAACCGGAATGAAAGACAAGTCCTTGCCCGCGGACCAGCGAGAAGGCCCACCAGGTCGTCGAACGTCATCATCGCCGGACAACCACGGGTGGTACTCACCCTCCGCAATGGAATGCGTACCGAACAGTTCGGTCAGCTCGAGCCGCTTGGCAACCGAGAAGCTGCTTGCCACACCAACGTGGTGCAGTAGACCGGAATCGTCATACAGCCCCAGCAACAGCGACCCCACCACTGGTTGACCGGCAGGCCCGGGTTGCTTGTGTGGTCGCCAACCCGCAACCACTACATCCGCAGTACGGGCGTGTTTGATTTTGAAGACGGCACGCTTGCCCGGCGAGTAGGGGTCGTCCACTGGCTTGGCGATGACCCCGTCTAGGCCTGCGCCTTCAAACTCGGTGAACCACTGAGTGGCGAGCTTCGGGTCGCTGGTTGCGGGGGAGCGGTAGAACGGGGCAGTGAGCGTTAGTCGCTCCAGCGCTTGCCTCCGCTGCTGGTACGGGGTGGCAAGCATCCCCTCACCAGCTGTCGCCAGTAGATCGAAGGCGACGAATGAAGCCGGATACTGCTCGGCGAGTTCGTTGATCTTCCAGCCACCAGCTTCGCTGCGGGGCCGGATCCGTTCGCCGAGCCGTTCGAACCACAACCGGCCGGCTTTTGCGATCACTAGTTCGCCGTCTAGCACCGTCCCCGGTGGCAGGTAATCGGCGGCTCGGACAATCTCGGGGAAACAGTAGGAAAGATTCTCGCCAGACCTGGACTGCACCCACACCTCGTCCACCTCGGCTAGCGGGTCATTCGGCGGTACGAAGAGTAGGCAACGGAAGCCGTCCCACTTGGGTTCGAAAGCCAACTCCTGGCCTTTCGGCCCCTGCTGTGGAACCTTCGCCGCGAGTGGTCGTGCCAGCATCGGAGCCACTGGGGGAGCGGGCATCCGAGACATCGGTACTACTCAGTTGTGTAACGCAGGAACAGGGTGCCGGCGTCTTCGATGGCGTGGGCCAAGTGCAGGGATCGCGGTGGGTCCGGCAGATCAGTCCCGTCTAGGATTCGCGGCACCGGCTGGCCGTCATAGGCGCCACCTGACATGAGTGGGGTGACGGTCAAGCACAGCTCGTCGAGGAGACCCAGCGCGGCCAGTTGCCCGAGGAGTCGGGGCCCTCCCTCAACTGCTATCCGGTTCAGCCCGCGTGCTTTGAGTTGGGTGATACCGAGGCTCAGATCTAGTGACTCTGTGCCAATCTCAACGATCTCCGCGACAGGTTCCAGTGCCGCACGCCGATCCGCCGGCAGCGTTCCCGGCACCAGCAATAGCGGTGGCGTAGGGGCTTCAGTGAACACTGGCGCCGTTTCATCGAGTCGTCCCGATGAGGTCACCACGGCCAGTCGCGGCACCTCGGGCATTCCTTGGTCAGCACGACGCTTGGCGAGTGCCGGGTGGAGCCGCACCGGTCCGTAGTTTTCGAGTCGAAAAGTGTCGGCACCCACCAAGATCACGTCACTGAGCCCACGGATGGTGCCAAACACCAGTCGGTCCCCGGCTGAGGAGATTCCGCCGGAGCGTCCTTGCGGGGATCGAGCGGCACCATCGGCGGTGGCTACCATCACCGCCCTCACCCACGGTCGATCTGATTCGGGCCAGGCGTAGGCGTCGGCAACTCCAGCAGGAGACATGGTTCCGACGCGCTCGGGTAGCAGCATGTGCACGGTCTGATCCTGCCATGAGGTCTCGGTAGCCTGACGGCATGGTCCGATCTCGTGTCTTGTCGTTCCTGCTAGATGTGACGAGCGTGCTGGTATTTGTCGCGCTCGGGCGACGCACTCATGATGCCGGCAGCGGGGTAGTCGGCTATCTCGAGGTGGCGGCACCTTTTACGCTGGCGCTGGTGGTGGCGTGGCTCGTGGTTCTGCTGTCAAAGTGGGATCCACGAGCCTTATTAATGGGTGCTGTTATCGCTGTACTGACCTGGCTGCTGGGCTTACTCCTGCGCGCTACCGTCTTCGACGGCGGTACCGCGACGGCGTTCGTGATCGTGGCCGGGCTGTTCCTGTTTGCCACAATGCTGGGCTGGCGGGTCGTGTCTCTCGTGAGGGGTCGGCGGAAGTTGACTCAGAATGAGGCAGTGAACAACTAGCGGCTGTCAGTCCGACTCGGCCAACGTAATCTCTTCCGCACACGCGACCGCTCGCGCGCGAGCATCGGCAACGGTGTCACCAGTAGCCAGAGCCACCGCCAACCGGCGACTGCCATCAATCTCCGGCTTGCCGAACACCAATACCCGAGTGGTGGGAAAGGTGAGCGCCTCCGGTAGACCAGCCAGTTCTGGGGCATCACTATCGCCAGTCAGCACCACGGCAGTGCTTGCTGCCGGGCCCAGCTGTCGAATAGTGGGGATAGGTAGTCCCAGAACGGCCCGCGCATGCAGCGCGAACTCAGAGAGGTCTTGGGAGGCGATCGTCACGAGCCCGGTGTCATGCGGACGCGGAGATACCTCGCTGAACAGCACCTCCTCACCGCAGACAAACAACTCCACACCGAAAATTCCGTAGCCACCCAAGTCCCCAGTTACCGCCTCAGCGATCTGCTGTGCCCGTGCCAGGGTTGCCGGAGCCATGCTGGCCGGTTGCCACGACTCCCGGTAGTCCCCGTCGATCTGCACATGCCCAATCGGGTCACAGAAACTTGTGCCGTCTCGATGACGAACCGTGAGCAGGGTGATTTCATAGTCGAACGCCACCAAGCCCTCAACGATCACCCGACTGCCGCCCACGCGTCCCGCGGTGGCGGCTAATTCGTAGGCAGCGGCCGCGTCGTCGGGGGTGTGAACCACCGACTGTCCTTTGCCCGAACTCGACATCACTGGCTTCACGACGCAGGGTGTGCCGATCTCAGCCACCGCCGCGAGGAACTCGTCGAGATCGTCCGCCAACCGATAGGGGCTGGTGGGCAATCCCAACGTCTCGGCGGCGAGCCGCCGAATACCTTCGCGATCCATAGTCAATCGAGCAGCCCTGGCAGTCGGAGCAACCAGAAAGCCCTCCTGCTCCAGCGTCAGAAGTTCCTCGGTCGCAATCGCTTCGATCTCCGGCAGGATCAGATCGGGGCGCTCACTCAGCACGATGTCGCGCAATGCCGCTGGGTCTGACATATCCAGCACGTGGCTGCGATGCGCCACCTGCATGGCGGGGGCTGCCGGATAGCGATCACAGGCAATGACTTCGATACCGAGTCGCTGCAACTCGATTGTGACCTCTTTGCCGAGTTCGCCGGACCCCAGCAGCATGACCGTAATTGCTGCGCTACTGCTAGGTGGGCCAAATGAACTGAGTAGATCCGCGCGACCTTGCTCGGCGTCGGATGTACGCGGCATGATTTCTCCCACGGCATCAGACTATCGGGAGGTGCGGCTCGGGAATCCCGTCGCCAGCGTGCAGGTCGCTTGGTCAGCTGCATCAGAAGTGGCTGCAGGAGCTGGCGTCGAGGCCGGTGAACTCGCAGCAACTTCCGGTACCGAGGTAGCAGAAGACAGCGGGCTAGTCGGGAATTTCCAGGACTGGCAGTTCAGTACCGTGACGGATAACAACGATGTGGTTATGCAAATGTCTTGGATTCTAGGCTCGTACAACTAGTTCCATCTCACCTACCGATTCTCGGTGGCAATAGTTCTCGGTGGCAAGAACTTCAACTCGTCCGGCCCACGCCTAGTGTCGCGGCGATAACGCTCATTGAGTGCAGGTAGACGCGGGTAGTGACGAATCTTGCGTCACTGCTGTCACATACTGCAGATCTGTCAGCGAAGTATCGAGGTGGGCTTGTGGGATAGCCTCGCACCGAACCGCCGGAGGCAGGGATGCACCAAAGACCGCTGGGTCCGCAAGAAGCGCTTTTCACGGAGCTGTATCTGCGTGCTGCGGGCGCGGTGCAGTTGACGGTCGTAGCTCGCCTGTCGCGACCAGCGCCTGCGTTGGAGTTAGCGTCGGCTCTTGGTCAGGTGCACGACCGCCATCCACTGTTGCGTGCTCGAGTGGAGCAACGGACAGATGGTCGATGGTGGTGGGTCTGCGATGTGCCCTACTCCGCCGTCCAAATGCGCACTCAGGAGTTGGATGGCGAGGTAGACAGTGAAGTTGACCTCGACGCCATCTACGCAACCGAGGCTGAGCAGACCATGGACATCAGATCGGTCTGTTATCGGGTCACTGCGCTCACTCGTAGCGATCAGGTGCACTGGATTCTGTTGACGGTCAACCACGCCGCGGTGGACGGTCGAGCGGCGCTGACCGTTTTGAACGAGGTCGAAGCGGTGTTGTCAGGTCAGCCGGCCTCCGCAGCACCACTGCCGTTGCCGCCAGCGGTAGAGGATGGCGTGACTCACGCTGCAGCGGGTGGTCGAAATCTGCTGCCACCCATACCGGATGAGGCGCTGTGGCCAGTCGCGGAGCCCGCACCAGCCGCTGACAGGCTGCCCCGTGCCACGTACCGGCACTTCCCGAAAGTGGACCTGCAGCGGCTCCATGAACGAATGCGCGAGCGTGGTGAGCGGTTGGGTGCGGCATTCGCTGCCGCGATCGCACCGGCAGCACGGGACTTTCCTGGCTGGACGGAATGGACTCCCATGTTGGTCACCGCAGACCTACGCAAGAACTGCGAACCGGTGGTGGCGCCTGACTCAGTCGGGTGTTTCGTCGGATCACTCATGCTCTACCTGCGGCCCGATCAGCAGTCCGACTCGCTGTCAACGACAGCCAGGGTGCTTGCGAAGCAGTTGACGCAGGAGCGCGATGCGGCACTGCAACTCGACGCAACCTACGACGCCGCCACTATCGCTGCCCAGGCTGATGCGATCGCCACTGCTGCAGATCAATTCTCCAACGGCGTATGCGTTTCTGATGTAGGCGATATGTCTCGGCTGGCTGGTCGACCGGCGGGTTTCGATGAGGTCATGTTGATGCCTGCGCAACGGCATTGCGCGCATCCAGTGATGCTGGTGGCGATCACTACTGAAACCGGGGTGCATCTCACCATCGGGTATGCCGAGCCGGTCACATCTGCCGAGACAGCACACCGTTTCGCTGATGCGTACTTGGCTGCGCTGTACGACTTGGCCGCCGACTGACAGAGCCCGGCAACTTTCTGCTGACAGGTGGCTGTCGCTGCCGAGCGCGAACAGCGGCGGTAGCCTAACCCGGTGACTGTCGCCTTGGCCGAACGAGACCCTGTGGTGGCCCCGGAACACCTTGTATCGCTGCTACAGCCACCACCTCGCTTCGCCGACGTTAGCTTCCAGACCTACATTCCCGATCCAGATCATCTCAGCCAGGCGGCAGCAGTCGCGGCAGGTGAAGCGTTCGTCGCGAGACCGGTCAGCAGCAAGCGCCGATTCTTCCGCAGCAGCCCACCTGAGCAGCGCCCCGGTATCTACTTCGACGGCGGGTTCGGCGTCGGGAAGACCCACTTGCTGGCGTCGCTGTGGCACGCCGATCCCGGGCCCAAAGTTTTTGGCACCTTCGTGGAATACACCAATCTGGTGGGCGCGCTCGGATTCGCGACAGCGGTGGAACAACTCAGTTCGTATTCGTTGGTCTGCATTGATGAGTTCGAACTGGATGACCCTGGAGACACGGTCTTGATGTCCACCCTCATGCAGAAGTTGGCCGATGCCGGTGCTCGGATTGGGGCAACCTCGAATACGTTGCCGGATCGACTGGGGGAGGGCCGATTCGCCGCCGAAGACTTCCTGCGCGAAATCCAGGGGATGTCGGCGAAGTTCGATGTAATTCGAGTCGATGGCGAGGACTACCGACATCGAGGACTACCCGACGCGCCACCGCCAGCATCGAACGAAGAGGTCGCGGCATCGGCTGAACAATCCATGCGGCGCTTGGGTGCTGAGGCAGTGAGCCTGGATGCTTTCGCCGATGTCCTGGCGCATCTGCGGCAGGTCCATCCGTCTCGCTACGGCCCGCTATTGACCGGAATCGAGACAGTTCACCTGACCGAAGTCCGGCCGGTGACCGACCAGGCTGATGCTTTGCGGATCGTGGTGCTGGTAGATCGGCTGTACGACCGTGACGTTCCGGTAGTTGCCTCGGGAATCCCCGTGGACAAGATCTTCGCCCCCGACATGCTGGCCGGTGGCTATCGCAAGAAATACTTCCGCGCGGTGTCCCGGCTGGTGGCGCTGACCCGTGAAGGTTCGGGTGCTGCTGAGCCAGGCGCGGGCTGATGTCTAGCACCCCGTGAAGGCTTGCTGGGCCAGGTCAGGCCAGCGGCATCGCTCGGTCAATGATCGCGTCGATGTCCAGACCCGGAGGTAATGTGCCGAACTGTCCGGCTTCGTCGCGGCCGAGACGGCTCACCGCGAAAGCATCCGCTACGGCGTCGGGGGCGTAGCGGATTAGTTGGGCAGCCTGCAACAGCACCGCGATGCGACTGCTAAGCCGGCGGGCGCGGTATTCCAAATCGGACAGATCCGATAGATCATTCAGTAGTTCCTTTAGCGCGGTGTCGTAGTAGTGGGAACTGCCAGTGGCCGCGCCGAGTTCGGTCAACAGCGCATCTACCGTGCCCGGTTCTTTGGCCATGGCCCGCAGGAGATCGAGGGCGTTAACATTGCCGGACCCCTCCCAGACTGAGTTGACGGGTGCCTCTCGGAACAACAGCGGCATACCTGACTCTTCGGCATAGCCGTTGCCACCCAGGCACTCCAAGGCTTCGGCAGTCACGGCGATGCTGCGCTTCGTAGTCCAGAACTTTGCGGCCGGCAGCGCGATCCGGCGCAGCAGCGCGGCACTCTCATCGCCAGCCTCAGCAGCCTCGACAGCGGCCGCAAGTCGGATCGCGAGCGCGGTGGCGGCTTCTGCCTCCAACGCGAGATCAGCGATCACGTTACGCATCAGGGGCTTGTCGAGCAAGGTTGAGCCGAATGCTTCGCGGTGTCGGGTGTGCCAAGCAGCTTGGGTGACTGCGCCTCGTATCAAACCAGTTGCGCCAAGCACACAGTCCAGTCGGGTGGCCGACACCATATCGACGATGGTTCGGACTCCTCGGCCTTCCTCACCCAATCGAATCCCCACTGTGTCCGCGAGCTCAATCTCGCTGCTGGCGTTTGAGCGGTTACCGAGTTTGTCCTTCAGCCGCTGAATCTGGAAGGTGTTGCGGGTGTCATCCGGCAGCACTCGCGGCACGACGAAGCAGGTGACTCCGCCAGGGGCTTGCGCCAGAACGAGGAAGACATCACTCATGGGAGCCGAGCAAAACCATTTGTGGCCGGTGAGCAGGTAGGTGCCGTCCTCACCCAGGGCTTGCGCAGTGGTGGTATTAGCCCGAACATCGGACCCACCTTGTTTCTCCGTCATCGCCATGCCGGCAATGAGGCCGGCCTTGGTCTGCGGTGCTCGCAGGCCAAAGTCGTAACTGCGGGCGCTCAGTCCTGGAACCCACTCGGCTGCGATGCCGGGATCAGTGCGAAGTGCCGGAACTGCCGCGTAGGTCATCGAGATCGGGCACATGTGTCCGGGTTCGACCTGGGTTTGCATGATGAAACCAGCGGCTCGGGCCACGTGTGCCCCCGGCGTATTGCCATGCCAAGGGTCCGCATGAAGCCCCCAACTCACGGCCTGAGCCATCAGTTCATGCCATGCGGGGTGGAAATCCACTTCATCGATGCGGTGACCGTAGCGGTCGTGGCTGCGCAGTCTGGGTACGTCACGATTAGCTTCCAGGCCGATTTCTCGGCTCGTTGGCCGACCAGCCCAAGCCCCCAAGTCCTTCAGTCGATCCGTATGTTGTGACTCGCTGTGCTGCGCAACTGCCGCTTGTAGCGGCGTGTCTTGGTCGTACAAGTTGCGCTCTGGCAGCGCAGGTACTTGATTAAGAACTGAGTGCGTTTCGGTAGATGGTTTGGTAGCCACACCTCTACCGTAAGGGCTGTGAAGGGAAGTTTGACCGCGGCATGAGCAGTGCTAGTGGATTCATGACGGGTTGGCGTCGGACTCGGGAGCGTGTCCGGCAATGGCCCCTATCTCGGTTCTTGCGTTCCGGCATAACACTGTTCAACTATCGGCGCTGCTTTGGTTTTGCCAGTGAGGGGGCCTTCTGGCTGATTTTCACGCTGCCCTTCCTCCTCATCGGCTTACTCTCCGCCTTCGCATGGGCCGCAAACCTGACGGGAGCCAACATCCTCGGCCAGGTGGAAGAGGTGATGATCGAGAACGCCTCCCGGCTACTGACTCCAGAGGCCGTCGAGGAACTCCTAGTCCCGTTTATCGAGAGCGTCTCGGGCTCTCGTAGCGGGCTCACCCTTATCGGTCTGGGTTCTGCCCTCTATAGCGGATCGCGAGTATTTGCCACGCTGACTCAAGGTGCGCGCGCACTGCGAGGTATGCCACTGAAGGGCTATCTGGTCAATCGAGGCAAAGCTGTCCTGCTGTACCTCATTGGATTGGTCATGCTCGTCGGCGTGGTGATGAGCACGCTGCTGATGCCGGGCCTCAATACCAAGTTGCTCACCGACAGTTTTGGCGTGCAGTGGTTGGGATTCATTGGCGCAGTTCTGGGACTGAGTGCAGTGGCGACGGTGATGCTGTACCTAGTCAATCCCAAGAAAAGGCATTTGCGTAACGAGATTCCTGGGGGCCTGCTTGCCGTCGTCGCATGGCTCATTGGCTCAGCCGGACTGCAGTTATACATTGCCTGGATTATTGGTAGCGGTTCCTTGTACGGAGCGATCTCATCCCTCGTGGCGATATTCATTTGGGCGCTGATTTTCACGGTCGCGGCATTTGCTGGGATGACCCTCAACATCACCATCGTGTACGCCCGTCGGGGAGTATTCCTCACCCGAGACTTGATGGTGGAAGCGGATCTAGACGCGTACCAGATTCTCATTGATCGGGCTGCGGCGGATGATGCCCGCGTCTCTCAGTTGCGGGCCATTACGGAAGCACGGACCGTAGCCGCCAAGTTGGCCAACAAGGCAGCAGGAGCCGCCAAACAGGCTCAGGAAGCAGTCGCGAAAGCCGAAGCTTCAGTGCAGAAGGCAGTCGCCGCAACCGCCGTTGCGGAAGACGCTGCGGCATCAATAGCAGACGGTGCTGATGAGGTCGAGGAGGCAGCCACCACAGCCGCCACCGAAAGTGCGGAGGCTGAACACGCGGCAGCGGCCGCAGTAGATGCAGCGAATGAAGCTGAAAGTGCGCACGAGGATGCCAAGGCTGCTGCGGCAGTGGCTGATCGGCAGGCAAGTTCCGCGGTTCGGCAAGATAATGCGGAGGCGTTGGAGGCCATCCAAGAGAAAACCGAGGAAGCCACTGCCGCTACCGGTGCGGCCTCCACACGTGCGATAGATGCTGCCACCGCAGCGGAGGAAGCTGTTGAGCGAGCAGCTGCACGAGTAGAGAAGGCCCAGCGGGCTAGGGACAAAGCAGTAGATCTCGCCAAGAGAGTCCTTGCTGAGAGTGAAAAGAGCGAGGAGGGGGCAGGCGACGCATCACCAGAAGATGATGGTGACCCCGCTATGCGTGAGGAGCAGCCACCCTCTGATTCCCCATCACAGCCGGATACAGCTGCATCCTCAGCTGGCAGAGGCTAGTGACGTGCCTGCCCGATGGTTAATTAGCTGCGGCTGCGGCCTGGCTGGATACTAAGGCGCCCACCGTGAGGGCAAGCGTGGCAGTCGTGGCCAAGGGTGTGCGGTAGATCGACATCGACGACTCCGAGCGAGGTATTCGCGGTATCGAATGCTAACTGTGCCCAAGGTTAGTTTGCTAGCACTCCCACGGCTTTTCGAGACCGGTGGTGAGCCAGGAACTGAACTGCAGCAGGTTCGCCCTGGCTAGCGTCAGGCGGACGTGGCTAAGAAGGTAGGCAGGGCAGGGTATGTCAGCACTGCGGGCCTGTTAGCGAGTCTTACCGCCTCGGTCGACGAGGACGTACACTGACACGATTCCGGGGAGGTGTCAGTCAGTCGTGAGTTCTCAGTTCGAGGTGCCGCAACGTCAAGAAAGCGCTGACAGCGCCGCAGACGGTTCCGACCCCGCCCCCAAGCCGTCAAACGAGCTGCCCTGGGGTCTGGTCGGGTTTGCTCTGGTGTCAGTGGTGCTGATCGTGATCCAACCGTGGCTGGTGGAGGCACTGGCCATCCCGCGATTGGAAACCTGGACCACGATCTTGGTTTCCATTGTGATCCAGGCACTGCCATTTCTGGTGCTGGGCGTGCTGCTATCCGCAGTGATCGCTGCCTTTGTTCCAGCCTCATTCTTCGAACGCGCGCTTCCCAAGAATCCGGCGGCGGCAGTTCCCGCGGCTGGCGCGGCCGGCGTGGTTTTGCCGGGATGCGAATGTGCCTCCGTCCCCGTCGCCGGCAGTCTGGTGCGGCGAGGTGTGGCACCGGCAGCCGCATTGGCCTTCCTGCTGTCTGCGCCCGCGATCAATCCCATTGTGTTGGTATCCACTGCGGTGGCTTTTCCCGGTCAGCCCGAGGTGGTAGGGGCTCGATTCCTGGCCTCACTTACGACTGCGTTGGTGGTCGGTTGGCTGTGGATTCGGATTGGCAAGAGCAGGAATCTGCTGCGCACCCCGCGAAAGTTTGGTGAGGAAGGCACTCCCAAGTGGGAGACCTTCCGGCTGACCGCGGTCTACGACATCATGCACGCTGGTGGCTTCCTGGTTTTGGGGGCGATGGTTGCCGCGACTGTCAATGTGCTTGTTCCGGAAGAGTGGATCAATGCCGTGGCGGAGCGGCCCTGGTTGGCTGTCTTATTGCTAGCCATCTTTGCGGTAGTGGTGAGCATCTGCTCGGAAGCAGATGCGTTCGTAGCGGCTTCGCTGACGATGTTTCCGATGACCGCTCGATTGGCGTTCATGGTTGTAGGGCCGGTCGTGGACATCAAGTTGATCGCTATGCAGATCGGTACCTTTGGCAGGAGATTCGCTGCAGTATTCGCGCCGCTGACGTTCGTCGTTGCCATTGCTAGTGCGGTGCTGATGGGGTGGTGGTTGCTGTGAAGCGCGATATTCAAGTGTTCGTACTGCTGTTGCTAGGGGTAGTGACACTGCGCATCACCTGGTCAGAGCTGTTCTTGAACTACGTCAAAGAACCCATGCGCCCGCTGTTGTTCGCTGCTGGTTTCTTGTTGACCGGCTTGGGCATCTGGTGTCTGGCGAAGGTGATCCGTAAACCCGAGTCTGTTGGTGGTCATTCCGATCACGATCACGACCACAGCCAAGCGCCCACGGTGGCCTGGTTGTTGCTGTTGCCGGTCGCCGCGATCTTCCTCATTGCCCCACCACCATTGGGAGCAGATGCCGCGGCGCGGGACAGCGGTACCCAAGGGCTCGCCGAAAGTCAGGAGAATGGCTACCCACCCTTGCCGACTGGTCAAGACCCAGTGCCGCTGAATCTGGATGACTACGCTGCGCGCGCTTTGTTCGATGAGGGCCGCACCCTCGATGATCACGTGGTTCGGGTGCAAGGCTTCGTCACCACCGGGGACTCCGGCGAGTGGTACCTCACGCGCTTCCTGGCCTCCTGTTGTGCAGCAGATGCTTCCGCGATCAAGGTGCGCGTCGAGGACGCTGCCGCGCCGCCGGTGGAGCAGTGGGTGGAGGTCACCGGAACGTATCTGCCAAGCGAGGGTGAGGGCTACGGCGCACTGGCCGTTATCCGAGCGGAATCCGTGGTCACCATCGATCAGCCCCGCGACACCTATCTCTAGACAAGAGTCGCTGCTACTCGACATTCTCGACACCCGATGCCAGCGGTTGCTGGCGAAAGCTAGTGCCTAAGATTCGGCCGAGTGATGCTGATCTGAGTCCGTAGCCGTGGGCCCTGGCAACGGGATAGGGTTCGCGTATGTTGCTGCGGGTCGTTGTCGCTGGTGGATTGGCTGCGGGAGTTTTGTTGGCTCCGGGAGCGGTTTCGGCTAGCCCGCCAGCAGAGATCGGCAAGAAGCAGAAGACGTGTGTGGTGGAATCCGAGGCAGACTGCGCCGGTGTCGACGCTAAGTGGGTGCTGGAACACCACGGGAATCTGTCGAAGTCGAACTTCAGCAATGCGAAACTTCATGGAGCTGATCTGCGGGGAGTGAATCTCAGCAAAGCCAAGTTGAAGAAGACCAGTCTCAAGTACGCCGAATTGCATGAGGCCAAACTCAGCAAGACCAACATGCGGGCAGCCAAGTTGAAGTACGCCACGATGATTGGCGCGAACCTGGACAGGGCCAATCTGGGCCCGGTCAAGGGGAAGAAAAAGACCAAGAACGGTGGGGCGGTGCGCGGAGTCCAATGTCGTCCCAACTGCCAAGGAGCCAACCTGGTAGGCGTCAACCTGGTGGGCTCGAGCCTGTCTGAAACGAACCTGACCGGGGCCAATCTCACCGGTGCGTTCCTAGCGAATGCCAACGCATTCGAGACCAATTTCACCGACGCGAACCTAACCCGGACGAACTGGTCAGCGACAGTCTGTGCGTCTGACACCGGGGGGGCTCCGAGCGACTGCACCAACCTTGACGGAACGCAGCCTGCCACGGTGATTGACTCCAACTTCACCCGGGCAAACCTGACCGATGCGAATCTGCACGGTACCTTCGTGCGCCCAAATATGACGTCGGCAAACCTCACCAGGGCCACCCTTACCGGCGGATCGAACTGGACCCTCACGGACGCCAACATGACAAGTGCGAACTTGTCTTACGCATATTTCAGCGGGGATATGACTCGAGCCTCGATGTCCAGCGCCAATCTGACCGGGACGGGACTGCCCAACATGGATCTCACTGATGCAGATCTGTCGTATGCGGTCATGAAGAAGGGCAACTTCTCCGATACAAATATGACCGGGACCAACCTGTTGCAAGTACAAGGCGACAACGCCAACTTCTCCGGCAGCAACCTGACCGGCGCAAACTTCAAACAAGCGTCGTTCTATCAAGGGAACTTCAGTGGCGCCAATCTGGCCAACGCCTACATGATGGGCACCACTATGGGGTCAGCCAACTTCACTAATGCGACTTTCAAGGGCGCGAAGTTGTACGCCACGAGTTTCTTTGGTGCCGACTTCACTGGCGCGGATCTTTCTGGGGCCGAAGTAGATGCCGCTGGTTTCACTAACGCGAAATTCTGCAAAACGACCATGCCGAACGGCACCGTCAAGAATGACGACTGCTGACGACCGTATGGAACGGCGCGTATCACGATCGGATAGCGGGTCTCGTCGATCAGTATCCAGTGTGGAGTGTTTTGTGTGGCGAGTTAGGCGTTGACTGTGTGGGAAGTGTTGTTGTGGCTGCTGACCGGGCTGCTCGTTGTCCTGGTGGTTGTTTTTATCTGGTTGCAGGTCTGGGGGCTGGTGATGCGCAGGGCGGGGATGCGAGACGTGGACCCAGCTGAGTTGCAGGCCGCCGGTGCGCAGTCGGTGACTCTGCCGGATGGCAGGCTCGTGGCCTATCTGCGCTATGGCAGTACGAACGCCGAGAGCCCAGTGGTCATTAACCTCCATGGTTCCGGGCTTGAGGCCGGCTTCGAAGAGAGCGTGCATGCCCAAGCTTGTGAGGAATTGGGGGTGCGTGGCATCGCTATTAGCCTGCCCGGCTGTGGCTTCACCGATGACCAACCAGGCCGCGTGGTCAAGGATTGGCCGCACGAGGACCTCGCGGCCGTGTTGGCCGCCGAGAATATTGACAGGTTTCATGTGACTGGTCACTCCCAAGGCACGCCACATGCGATGGCAGTCGCCGTGGCTTATCCGGACAGATGCATCGGACTAGGGCTCAATGCGCCGCTGCTTCCGGCCGCCCTCGTGGCGGAACTACAACTAGGGGACACCATCGGCACTGGCAAAACCCCGAGCTCGCGATCACTCGGCCGATTCTGGATGGCGTGGTACTTCGGCGTCATGCGTCTGCTGCTGAAAACGCTGCCACCGGCGATCATTGCCAGCGGCATCACCAAGGGCCTACCCAAGGTCAAGGAAGACACCGAGTTGTTGGATCGGTTTCACGCGTCAATGCAGCGTTCAGTGATCCGCGGGACAGCCGGAGGTACATGGGAGACGGCGCAGGACACCTGCTTTGACTGGGGGATTGATATCCAGGCTCTGGAACATCCCAATGCCTGTGTCTGGCACGCCGATGACGACACCGCTATCCCCGCTTTTCAGGGGAAATGGTTGGCGGAGCACCTGAATGCTGACTACCGACATGATGCGGAGGGCTACGGCCACATGACCTATGCCCGCGGGGTCTACCGCACGGCATCGGGGTCGATGGTCGCCCAGTTGCTGGCCGGATCTAAGGGATAGCGGAGAGCTCGGGGCCTAGTTACGCGTGCGGCCGTGGGTTGCAAGACTGCCCCGCGCAAATCTGTCCCGCGCTGATCTGACCAGTGCGACCTTGACCTACATGACCGGCGACGCTGACTACTTTGTCGCAAAGTGGTGCAAAGCACTTTGGGCCGATGACGTCATCATGAACGACGACTGCCCTTCCTCCTGAAGGTGACCTCTGCTGCTGGGAAAGGCCGAGCTCGCTCCTGTCGTAAGTTTCGCAGTAGGGTGTGCCCCACGAACGTCAGCTAAGGCGGAGTAGCCATGAGCGCTGAGGGTGGCATCAAAGCTGTATTTGCAGCACTTGCCGCAAATGTTGGTATCGCGATCTCTAAGTTCGCGGCTTTTGTGTTCACTGGATCCTCGTCGATGCTGTCCGAAGCGATCCACTCCTTGGCTGATTCAGGAAACCAGCTGCTGCTGCTCTTTGGTAACAAGCGTGCCCGCCAGAAGCGAGATAGAACCCATCAGTTCGGATACGGCCGGCTTCGTTACGTCTACGGATTCGTTGTAGCGATAGTGCTTTTCCTTGTGGGTGGGATCTTTTCGCTCTACGAGGGCTTCCATAAGTTCCACTATCCCGAGCCATTGGAGGATGCTTGGGTTGCTTTTGTTGTTCTCCTCATCGCCATGGCGTTAGAAGGGCTGTCATTGCGAACCGCGCTTGGTGAGTCTCGAAAGATTCGTGGACGACGAGGACTGTTCCGTTTCGTGCACGACACCCGGCAACCGGAATTACCAGTGGTGATGCTGGAGGATATGGGAGCCCTAGTCGGCTTGTGCTTCGCGCTGCTCGGGGTCAGCATGGCAACCATCACCGGCAACGGCGTCTGGGATGGTCTCGGTGCAATGTCAGTCGGTGTGCTCTTAGTCATCATCGCGATGTTCCTGGCCATGGAAATGGCGTCGATGCTGGTGGGTGAAAGTGCCCTTCCGGAGGAACAGCGCGCGATAGCGAAAGTGTTGGATGAAGCCGATGGCGTTGTAGGAATGGTTCATCTGCGGACCCTGCACTTGGGGCCAGACGAGATCTTGGTCGTGGCCAAGATTGGCGTAGATCGTGACCAAACGGGATCCCAGATTGCAGCAGCTATCGATGCGGCAGAAGTCAGATTGCGGGAGGCCGTCCCCGGCAAGAAACTCGTGATCTACCTCGAACCCGACATCATCAGGCCCGACGAAACTCACGTTCAAGAATCATAAGTACAACCGGAGACTGATTCAGCGAGATCGACCATCACAACGGTGACGATCCCCTGTGCTCCGGCCCTTCCTACTGAAACACGTCTCAAAAGAACCCGTCTCAAAAGCCTTCCACCAAGATGACAGTCATGAACCCGACGAAGAAAAGCGCCGTCACCCAAACGGAATCGTTGGGATTGCTCTCGTGTGCCTCTAGTAGGAGATCTTCGGTCACGAGAAAAAGCAGCGCCGCGCTTCCGAAGGACAGGAGGATCACTAGTGCAGTCCCGGATAGTCCGCCGAGGAATGTCACTTTCAGGAGTCCCACCGTGATGGGCACGAACGCGAGCGCAACCGTCATCCCCGCCGCCGCGACTGGCTGGCTTGTTCGTTGAGAGAACTTTGGAATTGAGTTGCTTGGTGGGAATAGTTTCGGCAAAATCCTCCCATGCGCGCTGTCGAAACGAGAAGCACAAACCTTCGGACATGGATTAGCTCAGGGGCGGTGATTGCCTTGGGGGCGGCGGCAGTAGCGATCCCCGTAACGGCCTCGGCTGCCGAAACTGTCGAGTTCACCACGGTTGGGTCGAGCTCTTGGACGGTGCCTCAGAACGTCTCCTCCGTGAAGGTAGTGGGTCTTGGTGGTGGCGGCGCTGGAGGCATTGGTTTCGTCGGCGACGTCGCCAACAGTAAGGGTGGGAACGGGGCCTTAGTCACCGTTGAGTTCCCAGTGTTTGCTGGCGATGAGTTGTTGTTGTATGTGGGCGGTGGTGGTGACAGCACCCCAGCCTATAGCGGCGGTGGAGGTGGCGGTGCCACCGCTGTAGGTTCGCTGCAGGGGACGAATAGCGGTCTCGTTGCTGGAGGTGGCGGTGGTGGCGGTTCGGCAAAGAACGCTCACGGGGGTTCTGCCGGTAAGTCGGATGGCTCGGGAGGCGACGGTGATTCGGGATCTGCCACCGGAGGCATTACCAGCGGCAAAGGCGGCGGAGGCGGACAGGGTGGCGAGGGTGGGGGCAATGGTAAGGACGGCGGATCTGGGGGAAGCGGGCCTGGAGGAAGCGGTACGGCCGGTCCGGCCGCAGGAGGAATCGGGGTAGACGCCGGTGGCAACGGTGGCAACGGTGGTCCTGATAACGGCGCAGGTAATGGTGGCGGTGGCGGTGGCGGCTACGGCGGCGGCGGCGGCGGTGGCAGCGGCGTACCGATGGCGCCGTCCCTCGGCGGCACTGGCGGGGGTGCGGGGGGTTCTTTCGGGTACGCGGGAACTGTCGTTTATGCACAAGGAAACAACGGCGGTGGGTTGGGCGCTGATGGTGGTGATGGGTCGATCACGATCACCTACACCGCCGACTCGGCACCGACACCCGCACCCACACCCACACCTACACCCACACCCACCCCGATACCGACTCCGGTCACGCAGTTGGTCGTAAAGGATGCGGTGCCTAAAGGAAAGAAGCTGCCGTTGCAGAAGGAAACCCGTCTGGTGAAGGTTAAGTCGGATGGGAAGATTAAGAAGGCGAAGACCCAGTGCTCCGTGAATGGTAAGCGCTTAAAAGGTAAGGAGAAGACGGCAAACTGCGGCATCACGATTAACAAGAAGTCCAAGAAAGCTACGGTGAAGGCGACGCCCAACTGTGGGGCAGGCCTCAAGATCAAGACCACGATCGTAGCCAAGGCGCCAGGCGAGGAAAAGGCTAAATGGACCCGGACCTGGAAAGCCCAACAAAACTCCAACGTGCCATGCACGCTGCGAGGCACCGGCTGAGCTGACCAGCGTCGGATAACTGCCCGAAGCCACCATCCGGGGTCGCCGTAGTCGATGCGGTTAGCGGTCATCAGCAACGGTGCCGCCAGGTCTGCGAGTTCCTGCGGTGACAACACCAGGCCCACCACCAGAGGGTCGAGTTGTGCGCCGCCATCGTGGTCATAAATCAGATTGCCGAGATGTTGCTGTGTGAGGTTCATTCCGCTAGTTGACGTCATCTAGGCGGGGGTTGTGGTGCTGGATGTGGGTGGTGTGGAAGGTCGAAGGGTGCTGCTGTGGACTGTCTAGGCGTGTTTGGGGCACAAACTTGGGGCACGCCGTTTGCGTTGGAACCCGAAATTGCGAAATCCCCGCGTAAATGGCGGGGATCTGCTGGTGGACCATACAGGGATCGAACCTGTGACCTCTTCCGTGTCAAGGAAGCGCGCTAGCCACTGCGCCAATGGTCCCTACGGTGCAGTTACACCTTAGAGGTGGCGACGGGATTTGAACCCGTGTAGACGGATTTGCAGTCCGTTGCCTCGCCTCTCGGCCACGCCACCGAGGAAGTCTGGCCGGTTTTCGGCCGGACGCCTTCCGAGCGGACGACGGGATTCGAACCCGCGACCCTCACCTTGGCAAGGTGATGCTCTACCAGCTGAGCCACGTCCGCATGCGAGTTTCCCCCGCAGTTTGTGCACAGTCACCATAGCCCACCAGATACCGGGCCGCCAAAAGCCCCACGCGGTGCGGGATGATCAAGTGTGCCCACTCCAGTTGCTGACCACGCTCTCGCAGTAGTTGGTGGTATGACCGCGAGGGGCTTGGTGCGCAAAAGCCGCAGCCTGGCTGACCTCGATTCTGGTGGTCGATGGGCCGTTTCCGTCGGATTCGAGGGCGATGCAGTACTCGCTCAGTTCGAGCATTGGTCACAAGATCTACCCCAACGGGCAGAGATCAGTGCCTTCCAGCCGCCCACCGGCCAATGGCGCGACAGTTTGCCCCAGGAATCCTTCGAAGTAGCCGTCCGGCAAGTCCGGGAGTTGATCGCGGCTGGCGATGTTTACCAAGTGAATGTCTGTCGGCTACTTAGCGCAGACGTCGCAGTCGACTACGACCCAGCCGCGCTGTGGCAGCGGATCGCGGGGGAGCATCCGGCTCCCTATGGCGGTTTTCTGCGGCTGCCCGAGGTATCGGTAGTGTCCGCATCGCCGGAGCTCTTCCTCAGCCGTGATGGTGACCGAGTGCGCTCGGGTCCGATCAAGGGAACGGCCGCGAGTCGGGACGAATTTTCAGCCAAAGATCGGGCTGAAAACATCATGATTGTCGATCTGGTGCGCAATGACTTGGGGCGAGTGAGTCAGCCGGGGTCGGTGACGGTGCCGGGGCTAATGACAGTTGAAGAGCATCCGGGACTCTTCCACTTGGTGTCCTACGTGTCCGCAGACCTAGTGCCAGGGACTAGTTGGACGCAATTGTTTGCGGCACTGTTCCCGCCGGGATCCGTAACGGGTGCCCCCAAATTGGCGGCGCTGGATGTGATCGCTGACTTGGAACCTGAGCCGCGCGGACCCTATTGCGGAGCCTTCGGTTGGGTGGACGCAGACCGGGGGACTGCCGAACTGGCCGTTGCGATCCGCACGTTCTGGATTCGCGACGGCGTGATTCGATTTGGCACCGGCGCGGGAATCACTTGGGGGAGTGATCCGGAGGCAGAATGGCGCGAGACACAACTGAAGGCCCAGCGACTGATGGCACTCGCTAACGGTGCGGGCTGACGGGACAGGAGGCGAACGTGTTGGCCTGGTGCAACGGCAGACTCGTTGATGAGAGTGAGCCGGTTGCCACCGCCCTCGATCACGGTCTGACGGTGGGGGACGGGGTTTTTGAAACACTGAAAGTCATTGATGGCGTCCCGTTCGCGCTACGGCGTCACCTAGACCGGCTAAACCGTTCCGCTGCGGGGCTGGGTCTGGCGGCTCCTGATCAGGATCTGGTCCGGGTAGGGATTGCCGAGGTCCTGGCTGCAAATCAAGACGAGCTCGGTGATCTGGGGCGGCTGCGGGTCACCTACACCTCTGGGCCGGGTCCGTTGGGAAGTGATCGCGGTCCCGGACCTAGACTTCTGGCTGTCGCAGTGACAGCGGCATCGCCGTGGCCAGCGTCGACGGCGGTGGCGGTGTCACCCTGGCCGCGCAATGAGCGTTCACCGCTGGCTGGCTTGAAGACAACCAGTTACGCCGAGAACGCGGTAGCGCTTGACTGGGCGAAACAGCGAGGTGGCTCCGAAGCGGTCCTGGCCAACTTGTCCGGCGATCTGTGCGAGGGCACTGGCAGCAACATCTTTGTCGTGGCAGACGGTCGAGTTTTGACCCCACCGCTGGACTCAGGTTGCCTCGCAGGAATCACGCGCGAACTGCTCCTGGAGTGGACGGATGCAGTGGAGGAACGCCTGCCTATGGATGTGCTGTCGACGGCCGAGGAGATCTTCTTGGTGTCCTCCACCAGAGATGTGCAACCGGTGCATCAAGTTGACGACCGCGAACTAGTCCCTGGGCCCGCCACGCAGCGAATCGCCAAGATTTTCTCCCAGCGCTCGACGGATCGTGATCCCTGACTCGTCAGGAGGCTTCCAGTAGATCCTCGATGGTGCGATCTAGGTCCAAGTACATCCACTCGGCGTCTTCCGGTACCGCGCGGTACATCTCGGCCACAAAGTCACCGATCTGCTCCCGCGACCCTTCGATAACGGCGGAGCCGCTGGGAGAGTTCAAGGTCAGCGACACCCGTGCCCCTCGTGAGGGGTGTCCGGGGCGAACCACAATGTCGCCATGTCCGGCGATGTCGCGCAGACCGTCCCGCAGCAACTCTCGAGCGAACACCCAAGAGATTTCATTATCAGCGGTACGGAAGGTAGCGGTGACCGCAAACGGGTCCTCAGCGCGATAAGTCAACGTAGCGGGCAGAGCCACGCGATTGCCATCGGCAATGACCACCTGCATGTGAATGTCGTGCTCAACCGTCGGTACAACGTTCATCGGTTCCATCTCGGGCTCCTCTCCCCATGAGTGGTATTCCCACTCAGCCCGGAATCACACCCCCAACTGGTGTGTTCCTGCTCACGGCGCGGCTTTATACAGAAAACTTCGGTATTTCCACCAACCGCTTTAACTATGTTCCACCATTTGGCGGGCAGTTGTCGCCAGTCGCAAGATGCATGTCCCCCGACTGGGTGATGATTTGTCCGAATTGACCCCCTTGTTTTCCGAACTGTTACCTACGGGGGCTGCTGTGCTACTCCGATCGGGGGAGTGGGGTACCCTCAGAAAACCGTTGTGGCGCACCAGTTGCGGGCATATGCGGTCGATTAGCTCAGTGGTAGAGCACTCGCTTCACACGCGAGGGGTCACTGGTTCGAACCCAGTATCGACCACCAACGAATCCCCGTGTTTTACGTGGGGATTTCGCAAGTGCAGGGGAGCATAGAACCGGCGTGCAACGATTTCGTGCAACAAACCACGCTCAAATGCCGCACAAATGCCGCTGAAACGCCGCCAGAACGTCCACAACCGCCGGTCGGCGCGCACGCTCCACAACCAATGCCACAACGGTCACAACCGCCGATGACGCCGCCAGCATCACCCCATGGAACTAACGCAGCAACACCTCGACAACCTCATTCACGACCAAGACGGCGGCGCCCAACTCGACCCGATGGTGGCGGGCCTGGTGTTGTCGCCGCAGGAACTCGCAGACCTAGCGACACTGCTCCGGATGACCGCTAACCGCATCGACTACGGCGACCCCGGCTGGTGACCTGGGCAGACACCCCCCGACAACTTTCTGGTCAGTTAGCAGTTGGTGTTGTTGATGCTGCCGTCCGGCATGGCCGTTTCGCAGACGAACGCCCCGGTCAGGTCCGCGACGTTCAGGATCGCACCGGTCAGGTTCGCCCGACGGAAGTTCGCTTCGTACAGGTTCGCACCGGTCAGGTCCGCGCCGCGCAGGTTCGCGTCGTACAGGTTCGCGCGGGTCAGGTCCGCGCGGTACAGGGTCGCGGATTCGAGGTCCGCGCCTTCCAGGTTCTTGCCTGTTAGGTTTGCTTCGATCAGGGTCGCGTAGGAGAGGTCCGCGCCGGTGAGGCTCGCGCCGGTCAGGGTCGCGTCGGTCAGTTTCGCGTAGGCGAGGTCCGCGTGGGTCAGGGTCGCGTCGGTCAGTTTCGCGCCGGT
>JAHZLH010000029.1 GCA_022599915.1 Actinomycetes bacterium | reverse complement strand
CGAGGTGGCGGAGGATGCGGGATTCGAACCCGCGAGGGGTGTTGCCCCAACACGCTTTCCAAGCGTGCGCCATAGGCCACTAGGCGAATCCTCCGCTCACGAGGGTACGCGACGGTGCTTCGGACTGGCTAACCGGATCCGCCTTTCTAAGGGTGCTGGCTAGCGGCGGTGAACCGTGCCAACGCGGCGAAGGTCATACGATCTGCCATTCGCCCACTGGCGATCGAGTGTCGATGGCGATTTGCTGAATCTCTGCGGTCAGGTGCAGTTCCCGGGCTGGTGGCAGTTGCGCCAGGCGGTCACGGACTGTGGCCAGCGGCACCACCTTGCGGTAGGTGCCCACGGTCACGTGCGGCAGATACGGCCCAGTCCGATCCTCTGGCGGCCAATCGAGTTGAGTGGGAGCCGCTGCGTCCCAGGATTCGCGCAACTCCAGAATCTGAGGAGACGCCACCGCTAGGTAAGCAGCGGCGGTGAAGGTGTCGGCCTTTCCCACCCTCAGGTCGACCCGATGCGGGCGCCACGCCACTGGTTCAAATCCGAGGGTGCGTACTGTGACATGCGCCTGTTTCGGACCCGTGGGTATCAGCCATTCCGAAAGCGCGGCTGCTACCGCAACTCGGCGTTGTTCCACCGCTGGATCAACCACGACTGCGGCTAGCGCGTAGTACCAGCGCGGCCCACTGCGCCAGCGCTGCCAGACTTCCGGATCCAAGACCTGGGTTACTGACCCGGGCTCGGAAGTCGCCGCTAAGGAGTCAGCAGCACTATCGCGGGGCGAGGGCATGCATCTGACCTGCGCGGGTCCCGATGTAGATCCGACCATCGTGCACTGCCGGCGTGGATTCGATGCAGCCGCCAACCCGCACTTGCCATAGTTCGGGTGGCCGCTTGCGAGTCTTGCTCACATCAAAGGCATGCATGGTCCCCTGACAATCACCGATGAGCAGGACATCATCAACGACGACCGGAGACTGCCACAGCGGCCCCGGCAGCGTACGACGCCAGTGGACCTTGCCGGACTCCCGATTGATGGCAAGTACCTCACCGCCATCAGTGTCGAAGATGACCACATCACGATGTAGCGCCGGTGTGCCCCAGATTCCGCCCGGTCGCCGGGATTGATCCTTTACTGACCAAACCAACGGGTTATCCGGTTTGCTGGGGTCTAGCTTCATCATTTGCCCCACCTGCTGAGAGCGGGAGTTGCCCTTCTCGAACTCGGAGCCGACGTAGAGGTAGCCATCTTCGTCGATGGTGATGGTGGCGTCGGTATCGTCGCCGGTCCAGAACCGGAATACCCGATTGGGGTCTTTCCCTTGCTTGAGGCCCTTGATGTTCCAGCCCTGAACCAATCCAGCCGAGTTAGCGAAGTACATGACGTTCTTGTAGATCGCGACGGAGTTTTCGATTGAGGTCTGCGGACTGCCGAAGGCGGCGCTCAACTCCGCATCCCAGCCGGCCGCATGCCAAATCAGTTTCGGATTGACACTAACCCGACCGGACTTGTCGTATTTCTTGTTGAGCTTCACGATGTGAATGCGGCTGTTTTCGCCACCTTCAAAGAGATAGTCACCGATGACCAGTGGGCTGCCGTCCCAGTCGTCGTTCCACTGGGTGGGGGACACCGACTTGGCATACAGCCGCCAGAGTTCTCGCGGCTGGGATCCGTCGAAGGCAATGACGCGCAGGTAGTTGTCACGCGAGCCGGAGTAGACCAGCGGGTAGCCGTCGGGATCGATGGTTACTGACCCCTTGATGATGTCGCCGGTCTTGAAGGTTGGCAGCAATTTCTTGCCATTCTTGGCATTGAGGAAATGAATCCCGTAGTCGTAGGCGCCGAAGACTAGCCAGGTCTTTCCTTTGCGTTCGAAGACGGAAGGTTGGCCGGTCCAGCCAGTGCCGCACCAGGTTTGCGGTCCGCCACCGTCGTCAGAGGTGCCGCACATGCCACCGCCACGTGGGTACACCCAGTCTTGGACCGGAGCGGTGCGCGGCATGGGCCCGGTGCCATAGAAAGTTCGGGTGGGATTGCCGCGGAATGTGATCAGCCCGTTGACGTCGCCGGGTGGGTAAGGCTGGCCTACCCAGGCCGGGTCCGACCAATATCGCTTGTCGGGGACGGGCAGGGAGTCATCGGTTGCCTCGTCGCTCGTGGTGTCACTGGCTGTGGCTGATGGGGTGGGGCTAGTAGCCGCATCGTCAGCAGCGGTGTTGGTGTTCTCGGAGTTTGGTGACAGAAACCAAGCGAGTCCGCCGACCACCAGAGCCGCCGCGCTGAGGGCGACGACCACCAGCAGAGTCTTACGCATTGGCACATCCTAGACGGCTGAGGTGGTCTCGCCGACGTAGCGGTGGGTGTGCCGCACGGGATTTACCTAACGTGCGCGTAGAATCTGACGCCAGGATCAACTTCTGCGCCTAGGCGGTGCCAGAAAGTAATACATCAGCCACGTGAGGAGTCGGCCATGGCCGAGGAAGCGTTCATCTACGAAGCCATTAGGACACCACGGGG
>JAHZLH010000028.1 GCA_022599915.1 Actinomycetes bacterium | reverse complement strand
GCCGAATAGCCGAATCGCTGGCGCCGAAAATCTGCCGAGTGGCCGTTACCTGCCGGTACATGACTACCGAATCAGTGCCGGTTGGGGGCACTCCTCCGGCGCGCACGCTGGCCGCGAACATGGTGGCATCGACTTCGCCGCCGATATGAACGAGCCGGTATACGCCGCAGACAAGGGCAAGGTGGTGAGCGCTGGCGACAACGGTGGCTACGGCAAGATGGTCAAGATCAAACACCCCGATGGTCACTACACCGTCTACGCGCACCTGAACAAGATCAACGTCAAGAAGGGCCAGCAGGTCGAGGCTGGTAAGCGGATTGGTGCCGTGGGTAGTACTGGCTACTCGACTGGCCCCCACCTGCACTTCGAGGCTCGATCCGCCAAGGATCGCCCGACCAAACCCACCACCTACTTAGGTGTGGACGGCCAGGAACTGCGGCAGTTGACCAAGATTCTGCAGCAGCAGGGCTAGTTCCCACTCTGATCATCGGCCCACAGCGGTAGGCCTGCTGCGGGCCGATGAGCCCTCGGATCAGTTTCGTCCCCGTTTGAGGCCCGGTTGTCGTGCTGCTGCGGCAAGAAAGCGGGGATTACCCCAGAAGTAGCGACGAAGTAGTCGCCGTGGTTCGGTCGCTAGCCGGTAGATCCATTCCAAGCCGTTGCGCTGCATCCACCGCGGCGCTTGGGATTTAGTTCCGGCCAGGAAGTCGAAGGCAGCTCCCACCGCGAGGACAATCGCCTGAGCATCGTCGGCTAGCTCCCGAGCGGCGAAGTCCTGCTTGGGAGTTCCCAGCCCGACCCAGACCAGTTGCGCTCCAGCGGCGGTGATTCGGTCGCGTTGAGCAGCGACTTCGTTAGCTGTTAGGGGGCGAAAAGGGGGGCTCTCGGCTCCAGCAATAGTCACGTCTGGCCAGCGGCGGGCGATCTGAGCTTGGAGTTGGGCTAGCGTCTCGGATGAACCACCGAGAAGGTAGTGCGAGATGGGTAGCTCGTCTCGCTGACAGCGATCCAGTACCCCCGTCATCACGTCCGGGCCGTAGACGCGTTGCCACTGCTGCTTGAGTTCCGGGAACGCACGTTGGCCCACCCAGGTAATGGGGACCCCATCGGAGAACGTGACGGCGTGATCATCGGCAAAGATACGGGCGTAGTTATCGTCACTATCGGCGATGGCAACCGAGTAGGCGTTAGCAAAATGGACACTGACCCCCGCTGTTTGGTTCATCGCGGCATCGCATACGGCGCTAATGGCCGATTCCAGCGGAGTGACCCGAAAGGACACCCGGCCAATCGTGCGGCTGGGCAGTGCGACAAGCGAGGCACCGGACGGTGAAGACACGGATTGATTCTAGTCCGAAGAGGTTTGATGGTAGCCGCACCGGCGCGATCTTCCCCTTGGAGCGGTGAGAAGGGGAGTCCGGATACCTAGCTGGTCACTAGCTCGCGGTAGATGGCGAGTAGGCCGGAAAGCCAGGCCTCGGTGGTGAAGTTGTCGCGGAAGGTGAGCAACGCGGCCTCGCGATCCGCTGGGGTGGTCGGTTGGTGAAGGCACTCAGACATCTGGTGTCCATCTCGGAAGATCGATCCACACCCCCAACGTTCCACCATGTCTGCGGCCGCCCCATCTCGTCGAGCAATGAGCGGCAGGCCGGCCGCCAGAGCCTCGATTGCGGAGAAGGGGCACCCTTCCGGTGCAACTCCGGCGAAGATGGCTCCCTGATAGCGGGGCAGTTGTGCTCGGAGTACGTCGTTGCTGACCTCTCCCAGCAGCCTCACGGAAGCCGGTGCGCTCGCCGCCAGTTCGGCTCTCATCGGACCAGCACCGTAGATGTCCAGCCCGACGTCGGCGGGCCAGTTGGCAACCAGCCAAGCCCAGCCCTTTTCGGAGGTGAGTCGACCTACGGAAACCCAGCGATTTAGCGGTTCCGTCGGACTGTCGGCTGCGGCGGCGTCGATGCCGTGCGGCAGTTGGCGGAGTTTTTCAGACGGCAGCCCGTAGCGGCGGTAGATTGTTTCCGCCCGAGGGGACAGCATGATGATTCGATCTGCTCGGTGGAGTAAGGCGTCACGGCTGGGACCGGGGCGATTCCTGATGGCCAACGGGATAGTTGCCGCCCGGGATTCCCGGTAGCAGGAGTGCCGGACTCCCGCCCACTTGTCGCCGTCGGGGCACAGCGTGCAGAACTTTCCCTCGCGCAGCAATAGCGCATTGGCGCAGAGCGGTCGGTAGTTGTGAACAGTCGCTAGCAGTGGTCCCGGCCAGGTTTTCAACCAACGGGTGCTGAAGTTCGGGAACAGATTGTGCACGTGTACGACGTCCGGGTTGAACGCGCGAAGTTCCGCACTGGGATCTGCCCCTGCCCCGCTGGCTACTTGCCAGGCAAGGCGGAGTTTGTCGCTGCTGCGGGAAGCGTCCTCGTCGCTGTGGCGAGCGACAATCCGTACCTCATGCCCGGCCGCCGCTAGCAGTTCGGCCTGACGATCCACCGCGACGTTTTCACCGCTCGGGGTTTCCGAGCGGTAGTAGCTGTGGACCAGGGCAATTCTCATGACACCTGAGAGATGGTCATAGGGCAGACCGGTGCTGGGTCGACTCGTCCATACACTCCTCGAATTCTCAGTTGGCGATCCCATGCTAGGGCGACACGACAGTATTGCTGGAAAGCCCTCGCCGGTGGACTAGCCTTTGGTTGTGCGCGTCGCCTTTGATGAGCAAATCTTCCTCAAGCAAACACGAGGCGGCATCAGTCGCTATTTCGTTGAGTTGATCGATGCTTTCCGGTTGGATCCGGACTTAGGGATCGCCCCGGAACTGACCTTTGATCGAACTTGGAACGAACATGTTTTGTCGGAGTTGGTGGGGGTTCGGCGCGGCCGACTGCCCCGCCAGCCTCGTGGTGAGATTGCGCGTCGGCGGTTGACTAGGCGCTTGCGGCCCAAGGAACTAACTGCGCCGATACTCCACAGCACCTTCTACGACCCCCGATACTTGCAGGATGCTCAGGGGCCCACCCATGTGGTGACTGTGCACGACATGATTCCGGAACTCTTCCCTGACTACGTATCGGCCCAGGTCCATGAGGCAAAGCAACGCTACGTAGAAGATGCCGATCTAGTTGTGTGTGTTTCCGAAGCAACGCGGGGGGATCTGCTCCGGGTCTATGGTGAGCTAGCTGCACCCATCGTTGTGGTTCCGTCAGGAGTGTCAGAACGTTTTTCGCGTGCGGGTGCCGTCGTCAAGGATCTGCCTGCGAAGTACCTACTCCACGTCGGGGCCCGATCTGGCTACAAGAATTTCGCGCTATTGCTGGATGCTTTCGCGGAATCCAGCAGGCGGTACCCTGATCTTCAGCTCGTGGTTATTGGTGGTGGACCGATTTCCGATAGTGAGCAACAAAGAATTGCGGATCTAGGCCTGTCTAATCGCATCGATTGGCGGCAGGTTACCGACGAGCAGCTCCCTACTGTCTATCAGCGAGCCGCAGCGGTGATAGTGCCATCCCGGTACGAAGGATTCGGACTCCCGGTACTCGAAGCGATGAAAGCAGGGGCGCCGGTGGTTGCGGCAGACACTGCGACCTTTCGGGAAGTCGCTGGCGATGCGGCAGTCTTCTTCGACGTTGATAAAAGCGACCAGCTTGCCTCCGTCATCAGTGGAGTACTGGCAGATTCACAGTTATCGCACGATCTAGTGGACAGGGGCCAGCACCGTGCAGCTGACTTCTCCTGGTCACGAACCGCTCGGCTGACAGCGGCGGCCTACCGAAGTGTCGTGGCCGAATGAAGTGTCGTAAGTGGCGGGTTAGCCTTGCTTGCCCTGGTCGAGGAGCCCGACCAGGTAATCGCCGAAACTGCTCTTGCGTAGCGGTTCCGCCAACGCTGCCAAGTCGGTGTCGTTGATCCAGTCCTGTCGCCAAGCGATCTCTTCGAGACAGTTCACTTTGGTGCCCTGTCGCTGTTCAAGTACCCGCACGTAGGTGCCGGCGTCTGCCAATGATTCGAAAGTACCGGTGTCGAGCCATGCGGTACCGCGGGGCAGTACCGTCACCTGGAGCCGCCCTTGGTTGAGGTAGTGCTCGTTGACAGCGGTGATCTCTAGTTCGCCGCGGGCGCTGGGTTTGATGGTTTTGGCCACGTCGACGACGTCGGGACCATAGAAGTAGAGCCCGGGTACCGCGTAGTTGCTCTTGGGCTGCTGGGGCTTTTCTTCGATGGACAGCACATTTCCAGCCCCGTCGAACTCAACGACACCGTAGGCCTGCGGGTCCGACACCCGGTAGGCGAAGACGTGACCACCATCAGTGTCTAACAACTGGCTGAGCTGATGGCCGAGCCCCGGCCCGTGGAAGATGTTGTCGCCCAGCACTAACGCGCTGGCCTCGCCGGCCAGGAAATCCTCGGCCAAGATGAAAGCTTGCGCGAGGCCCTCCGGGCGGGGCTGAACGACGTAATCTAGCCGAATTCCGAGTTCCGAGCCGTCCCCCAGCAACCGCTGGAAGGCTGGCTGATCCTCAGCAGTCGTAATGATCAAGATCTCGCGGATGCCTGCGGCCATGAGCGTGCCCAGCGGGTAGTGGATCATCGGTTTGTCAAAGACCGGGAGCAACTGTTTGCTGACCCCGCGAGTGATTGGCCAGAGCCGAGAACCAGTACCGCCGGCGAGAATGATGCCCTTCATCGTTGTGATGGTAGCGGTCGCTTGATCGAGGCCAAATGCGCGGTGTCGCTTGTCAGCCGTGTGACTGGCCCAGCGACTGGCGGTATCCCTGACACTCAGCGAAGTTCGGCAGCAAGCCCTGCTGAGCCGCTTCGTGAAGTCCTGGCGCCGCGAGGTCTTTGCCCGACAGCAGTAGGTCACCGGCCGGTAGTCCCCAGTCAATCGCGAGATCGGAATCATTGGGGTCGATGCCATGTTCGCCCTGTGGCCGGTATGGCTCACTGCACAGGTACATGACCGTGGCATCCTCGGTGAGCGCCGCGAAACCGTGCCCAAGTCCTTCGGACAGGTAGAGAGCCTTGCGAGATTCGTCGTCTAGCACTACGGACTCATGCTGCCCAAAGGTTGGCGAGTCAACTCGAATGTCTACCACCACGTCGAGGATACGGCCCGACACACAGGTCACGTACTTGGCCTGCCCGGGTGGAACGTCGGCGAAATGGATTCCCCGGACAGTGCCGCGGGCTGATACCGAGCAGTTGGCCTGAGCCAACCGCAGCGGATGTCCGATCGCTTCGATGAAGCCTTCCTCCTTGAACGTCTCTAGGAATATTCCCCTAGAGTCACCGTGGAGTTGTGGAGTGAAAAGCCAGGAACCCTCGATCGCGGCTGGCTCGATTGACATGCCCATGTGCTGCCCTCTTCGCTGACTAGTATGCGCCGCGACCGGTGATGACCGCCTTGATGGTTCGCAGCATGATGATCAGATCCAGCGAGATGGACCAGTTCTCTACGTAGTAGAGATCCAGCATCACTGCTTCTTTCCACTCCAGGTCGGAGCGGCCGGACACCTGCCACAACCCGGTCATCCCTGGCTTCGCTAGTAGTCGACGGGTGGCGATGTCGTCGTACAGTTCTACGTCGTCTAGCGGGTGTGGTCGTGGTCCAACTAGACTCATCTGCCCGACGAGCACGTTGAATAACTGTGGTAGCTCATCGAGTGAGAATCTGCGCAAGAACCGTCCGACCCCGGTTACCCGCGGATCGCGTTCCATCTTGAAGGTCGCCGAGTCTGAATGCTGCGCCTCGCGTAACTCGGTGCGGTCGGCGTCGGCACCCACGTACATCGTGCGGAACTTCCAGCAGGAGAAGGTCGTTCCCGCTGGCCCTGCTCGTTCTTGTCGGAACATAACTGGACCTGGACTGCTGAACTTGATCGCTACGGCGATGAGCAGCAGCGGGACGGCTAAGACCACCAAAGCAAGGACCGACCCCACTAGGTCAAGGAAGCGTTTGACCGTCCGGGCTGGGCCCGAGAATTGCGGCATATCAACCCGGACCAGCGGTAGGCCCTGGACCGGTTCAATGGCTAGGCGGGGTCCGGCAATTTCCGCAATAGCGGGACTGACCAACAGCGAAAGTTCGCTGTCCTCCATCGCCCAGCCCAAGCGTCGCGGCCAGTTGGGGTCGTTGTGTTCAGCTGGGGAATAGAGCAACGTGTCAGCGTTGGCGGCGGCGGCAGCTCCCACCACAGTTTCCGGGCTCGGATCGTTCCCGGCTTCTAGCGGCCAGACGCCGATCTCGCCGTAGATCCCGCGGGACCTGGACAACTGTTCGCTGATCAGCAACGCCTGTGGTCCCGGTGCAACCACGAAAACTCGGTGCAGCGGATCACCTTCTTGTAGCCCACGATGCAGCAGATACCGCATAATGTTGCGCCCTAGGAACAACAGGATGAGCCCGATCAAGATGATGCCGAGGAGTAGGCCGCGAGCGCGGACGGTGCCGGTGGCGTACGCGAAGGCCGCGGTCAGAATCAGCGTCCACAACGTCGCACTAAGTACTCGGCGGTATTCCTCGGGCCCGTACCCCATGATGCTGGTGGAACGAGTCCCCATATCCCACAACGTCACCGGCCAAATGAAGGCGAGCGCGATGATTACGGTCAGCCGAGCGGGATCATCCATGAGCGGCCAACTGCCGCCCCAACCAGCAGCGAGGCCAGTGACGATCGCTGTGGTGATCATGAGCAGATCCATGATCAGGGTTGCTAGGTGATGCCGCTGTTCACGGACTCCTGCCTGCAGGCCGCTGTGTTGCACGGTGGCGGTCCCCACGACCTACCCCGCAGTCTTCCGCGCGAACCAGTCGATGGTGTGCTGCAAGCCCTGTCTCAGCGAGGTAGTGGGCTCCCATTTGAGCAGTTCCCGAGCCAGTGATGTGTCTGGCTGCCGCTGTTGGGGATCGTCCTGCGGCATCGGCTTGTTCACCAGCGGCACCGAACTGTCGCACATCGCCGTCACGACATCGGCCAGTTCTTTGATGGAGATTTCGTTCGGATTTCCGACGTTGACGGGTCCGGTGATCTCGGCATTAGTAGCCATCATGCGCACTAGCGCCTCAACCAAATCATCGACGTAACAAAATGAGCGGGTTTGCTGGCCATCTCCGTACAGCGTGATCGGATCGCCGGTGAGCGCCTGGGTGATGAAGTTGCTGACTACTCGACCGTCGTCCGGGCGCATGCGTGGACCGAAGGTATTGAAGATCCGCACGACTTTGATTTCCACGTCATTTTGCCGGTGGTAGTCAAAGAACAACGTTTCGGCGCAGCGCTTGCCTTCGTCATAGCAGGACCGGAGGCCGATGGGGTTGACGTTGCCCCAGTAGTCCTCAGTTTGCGGATGAGTGGTGGGGTCCCCATAGACCTCGGAGGTGGAGGCCAGCAAGATTTTGGCGCCCGTCCGTTTGGCCAAACCCAGCATGTTGATCGATCCGAGCACGGAGGTTTTAGTCGTTTGGACCGGGTCACGCTGGTAGAAGACCGGCGATGCTGGGCAGGCCAGGTGGTAAATCTCGTCAACTTCGACATATAGCGGGAAAGTGATGTCGTGGCGGAGCAACTCAAAGCGCGGGTTGTCCACGAGATGGTGGATGTTGCTGCGGGTGGAGGAGTAGAAGTTATCGACGCAGAGGACTTCAGCACCCTCTGTGAGGAGTCGATCGCAGAGGTGGCTGCCGATGAAACCCGCTCCGCCGGTGACGAGTACTCGTCGATCCGCGACCTCAGTCATCGCACCCTCATTTATCGCTGAAGAAATGTGGCTAGAGGCGAGCGCTAGCCGGTGTATTCGGCAGTGTACCCAGAGGAGGACCTATCTCGGTGTAGCAGGCGAGTTGGGAACTAATCAGAATTGCCGTTTGGTGACCATGTCCGGGAGTGCATGACGACGCTATATCTGCCGCGTCCACTCACCGGGAAGCGCCACGGCGCCGCCAGTGAGTGGATCGGTGGACTGGACCCGGAAGGCGAAATCGCGATCACGCGCATCCAGAGTCTTGCCGTGGTCGGTGACCGCGGTGCTGATGACGTAGTGACCGGTATTGAGCAACAAGTCCGGGATTGAGAAGTCGATGGAGGAATCACCTGGCTCTGCGCCGAAGCCGAAGTCCTTTTCAGACGTCACTTTGCTCACCAAGTCACCACGTTCATTGAGGACTTCGAAGCTCAGGACCGCTTCCGGTGCTCGTTCGTCACATCGGTAGTGAAATCGGAAAGTGTGCGGCTGGCGGGACTGCAGTCGGTTGGCGGCGTTGCCTTGCTCGTCAAGAAAATCAACGTGCCGGATTCTGATTTCGCCACTTCCCCGAAACGCCTCAGCACTGTCGCTGGATGAACCGCTCGCGCTGCCGGCGTTTTCCGTTTCATTCACAGCATCCATGTACTCCCGGCAGACGTCAGCGGCACTACCAATGGACTGAACGGCACCATGGTCAAGCCACACCGCGCGATCGCAGATCTCCTGGATGCTGCCCATACTGTGGGAGACCAAGATGATGCTGCAGCCGTCGCGTCGTAGCTGGTAGAGGTGGTCCATACACTTGCGCTGGAACGCTTCGTCTCCCACCGCAATCACCTCATCCATGATGAGAATCTCGGGATCCAGGTTCACTGCGATGGAAAAGCCCAACCGCACGAACATTCCGGTGGAGTAGATTTTTACTGGCTCGTCAATGAACTCTTCAATCCCAGAAAAGTCGATGATCTCGTCCATCAAGGCGTCGATTTGTTTCCGGCCTAGACCGAGGATCGATCCGTTGAGTCGGATGTTCTCTCGCCCGTTGAGTTCTGGGTGAAAACCGGCGCCCAGTTCAAGGAGGGCGGACACCCGGCCATTGACCGACACGGTGCCGCTAGTGGGCCGGTAGACCCCCGTCAGCACTTTGAGCGCAGTGGACTTGCCGGCCCCGTTATGGCCAATAATTCCCATCGCTTCGCCGCGCGCAACCTCAAAGGATGCGTCACGAAGGGCCCACAGTTCGCGCGCCGGCGGCGGCTTGCCGCGAACGAGGCGTTCTTTGATCGACAGTCTCTTTTGCGTATGAAGCATGAACTTCTTGCTGAGATTCTCGGCTTGGATCGCAGGGGTAGACATCAAATTTCCTCTCCGACATCCCGACCCCGCCGGCGGAACACGATCCAAGCGAGTAGCAGGGCGGCAAGGGTCCAAACTGTGACGTATCCAAGCTGCGCCAGAGAGGGCAGTTGTAGGTCGTAGAGCAATGCCCGGAATCCGCCGATGAACTGGGCTAGCGGATTCGCGGAGATCAGAGTCTGCAGCGGTATGGGCCCGACCTTTTCCGGAACGAAACTCAGTGGGTAGATGATGGGGGTGAGGAAGAAGAGGAGTTGCAGGGCGACCGCGACGATCTGACCGACATCTCGCAGGAACACATTGGCTACCGCGAGGATGTATCCCGTCGCTGTGGCGAAGATGGCGAAAATTGCCAGCCATAGCGGCGTCAGCAGCCAGGTCCAGCCAACGTTTTGGAAACCGAGCAGCATAGCTGCAACGATCCCGAGTTCGATGCCGGCTTGCACGAGGGCTGCAAGCGCTGAACCGACCACTGGGACGTAGCTGGGGATATATACCTTCTGCAGCAGGCTGCCAGAAGCCAGTAGTCCACCCATTCCGGTCGTTACTGCTGCCGCGAAGAACGACCACGGGACCAGCCCTACAACAAACCACACCGCAAAGACACCTGGCCGGCCGTCGGCAAACGGGGGCGGTTCTGCCCGGAAGATCACCGAGAAGACCAGTGAGTAGATCAGCACAACCGCGACGGGGACAATGAGTGACCATGCCCAACCGATGACGGTGCCCTTGTACTTCGCCTTCAGGTCACGCTGTGCGAAGTTCCAGGCCAAATAGCGATAGCGCCATAACTCTGGGCCGCTGATGCGAGCCTTCGCGCTGGTCGGGTTAGTTTGGTCGTCCATAGTCTGCTGGGCCGGGTCGGTGGTGGTCACCGGAGTGCACGCGAATCTCGGGCATCCTGCCGGCTGTCGCTGTAGCGATGACCCGCACTGCGGGACCACGTGTTGATGGGCACGGTCTTATGCTAGCCGTGCGCGTCGCTGACGTTGGTTGGCACCGGATATCGTGTCATACGACGTCCGTCGGGCAAACCGCGTAGTGGGAGGTTCGGTGGCTGCCAACCGAACGACAGAGCGAGGAGTGGTCAATGCGGGTACTAGTAACCGGTGGTGCCGGTTTCATCGGGTCTAACTTCGTTCGGCAGTCGCTCGGCGGTGCCTATCCAGGTTTGGCTGAGGCTGAAGTCACCGTTTTGGACAAACTCACCTACGCGGGAAACCTCGCCAATCTAGCCCCGGTGGCACAGCATCCGGGTTATTCATTCGTTCAGGGAGATATTTGCGACGGCGAACTCCTCGCCGCGACGATGCCCGGGCATGACGCGGTAGTTCACTTT